>CAZQIJ010000014.1:0-27718 GCA_964592955.1 uncultured Anaerolineaceae bacterium | reverse complement strand
AGGGTCTGCTGACGGTTGTGCTTGTTTCAGTGCGCCTGGCAGCCAGGAATGTCAACAGAACCTGGCCATCACTTTAACATCTCTTAAGCGCTTGATGCTATAATGCAGGCTGTCGTACACTGTGTTAGCGTGTTCGAAGCACAATGAGGATCGCCGTGTGGAATTCTTAATCCGGTTTCGTCAATGGGTGGCAGCATGGTTCAGGATGGGCAGGCTGCCGCAGGTAAAGTTGTCTTGGGCGCGCCTGGTTTCAGATCTCCTCAGCCCGCCGGTAGTGTGGGGTGCCCTCGCCTTTCCCATCGCTTTCCGCGATGCGCCATCGCAGGATCGCGCGCTGCTGTGGGCGGTCACCTATGTGGTGCTGGTGTGCCTGCTGCCGCTGATCTATATCGCCGTCATGGTGAAGCGTGGCAGAATTACGGATATTCACATGCGCGTGCGGCAGCAGCGCCTGCGCCCGTTTATCGTGTCGCTGCTGTGTACGACGATAGCATGGTGGACGCTGCGCTTTATGGGCGCGCCCTCGGTGGTGCCCATGTTTGCGCTTTTCAGCCTGGTGCAGCTTGCCCTGATGACGATTATCACGCTGGTCTGGCAGATCAGTATGCACGCCATGAGCATCAGCGGCGCAGTGATCATCACGGCGGTGCTGTTTGGTGTGGTGCCCGCGCTGCTCACGCTGCCGCTGGTGGTGCTGGTGGGCGCGGCGCGGCTCAAGCTCAAACGGCATACCCCGGCACAGGTGGTCGCAGGGGCGGCGGTCGGCCTCATCGGCACCACCATGTTCCTCGCCCTGCTGTAATCTGGGCTGCCCACTGCGATGGATGTCGAAATTCTGCCCGCACAAAGCGCACACCGCCCGCTGCTGCGCCAGCTCATCCAGCTTTACCTGTACGACTTCACCGCTTATCTTGATATCCCGATGGACGACGACGGGCGTTACCCGGCAGACGATTTTGAGGACTTCGGGCTGCATGCGGGGCAGCACACGTTTCTGTTTCGCGTGGAGTCCCGGTGGGCCGGGTTTGCGATGGTCGAAGACCGCCGCCATAATCACGCGGTGCCGCCAGAGTCCCGCGTGATCGAAATGGATGAATTCTTCGTTCTGCGCCACTTTCGCGGCAAAGGTGTGGGGCGGCACGCGGCGCACGCCCTCTTTAACCGGTTTCGCGGGCAGTGGCGGGTTGCCCAGATCAGCAGCAATATCCCCGCCATCGCCTTCTGGCGCGAGGTCATCGGCCACTATACGGATGGCGCTTACGCCGAATCTACCTGGTCGCGCACAGGGCGCACCGGTGTCGCGCAGGGGTTCGATAACAGCGCCGCGCCATGATCACGTCAACCGCGCATCGGCGGATCTTTTCAGCCTCGCAGCCACCGCTAACGCCGTTACGGACATAAAAACCAGCCGCCGGTTTGCAGGGGCGACGCTGCCCCGCCCGCCCAGGTGATTGATTATTCTCCTGGAACAGCCTAAAATAGAAACACCGTCCGCGCTTAAGCGTGCAATATGCCGTCCACCAACGACCTCATCGAACAACGCATTGGCCTCGCCGCCAACACGAACCTGCGCACAGATGTTGATCTGTTCGTCCGTCAGCTCGACGATCCCTTTCGCTTTAACCACACCCTGGCCATCACCGATGAATCGTCTGCCGCGTGGCAGTCCGTCATCAACGCGCTGGCGATCGGCGAGACCTATTTCTTTCGCGACCGTGCCCACTTCCAACTGCTCAGAAGTCACATTCTGCCAGCGCTGATGATCCAACGCCGCCAGACGCAAACGCTTAACATCTGGAGCGCCGGCTGCGCGACCGGGGAAGAAGTCTATTCGCTGGCCATCCTGCTGTATGAGTTTCTGCCGGATGCGGCAGACTGGAACGTGCGCCTCATCGGCACGGATGTCAACGCGCGCGCGCTGGAAATCGCCCGGCGTGCCGTGTACCGCCCCTGGTCCTTCAGGCATACCGAGCCTGCGCTCATGCGCTACTTCACCCCCGTGGAAGGCGGTATGCAGCTTAAGCCGTTCATCCGCGACCGCGTCACGTTTCGGCATGGCAACCTGTTCGGCGGCCCGCCGCTCCCGCGGTTCGATATCATTCTGTGCCGCAATGTGCTGCTCTATTTCTCACCGGAACGCGCAGAGGCGGCGGAGGCGCTGCTTTACGATGCGCTGGTGCCGGGGGGATGGCTGCTGCTGGGGGCGTCAGAAGGGCTGCGCTCGCGCCGCCACACCTGGGTGACGCATATTTTTCCCGGTACGCCGGTCTTCCAGAAGGCGAGCCGCCCGGATGAACCGTTTATGCGCCAGCATAATTCTCTGCTGCCTGAAATCGTCCCGGATCTGCCCATCACACCCAACTATGAGGCGGCAGTGCGCGCCTTTCACAACGACAATACAGCAGCCGCTGCGGAGATCCTCGCTGAGGTGCTGCTGGCTGAACCGCATCATGCGCCTGCGCACACGCTGCTGGCCTGTGTGCTGGCCAACCAGCGCAGCCATGCCGTGGCCTATCACCATCTTGACCTCGCCCTCCGCGCCGATCCGCTGCTGGCGGACGCCCACTATCTGCGGGCGCTGCTCTACCTGGACGATCAACTGCCAGACCAGGCGCGAAAATCGCTGCAGCAGGCGCTCTACTGCCAGCGCAACCATCCGCTGGCGTCCTACACGCTGGGCTTGCTGATGGCGCAGACCGGGGAAGCCACGCGCGCAGCCCGCCTGTGGGAAAATGCCCGCCGCGCTGTCGCCAGCCTCACACCAGAAAGCCCGCTCTCAGATCTCAGCGACATCACCGCCGGGCGGCTGCTGGCACTCATGGGCCAGCAGGCCCGCTGACCGGCGTCAGGCCAGCCGATCACCGCGCTGCTCGGCAGCCCGCAGCGTGTGAATGAGCTGCCGCGCTTCTTCCAGGGTTGGCACCACCCGCCATTTGCGGCCTTCCACAGACATCCGCGCCAGTGCCGATACCACCATCGCCGTTAGCGACTGCATGCCCACCAGCACAATCACGCCGCCGTTGGTGGGGGCGCGGCGCGAAATCGTGCGCAGGTTTCCCAGCGCGCCAGGCGGAAGAAAATTCGCGTTGGTCAGGTTGACGATAATGTCGTTGCGCCCCGCCGCATTGCCGTTGCGTATCGCATCGTCCACGCTCAGAATCAGGTCTTCCCACGTCCACTGCGCGTCAAAATCGAATCGCAGCACGTCGGGCTGCTCAAGCTCATAAATCACGGACATTCGGTTGCACCTCGCTACTTATGGACAACCCAAAACGAATACGCACAATCGTAGGGACGAGGCCCGCCTCGGCCGCCCCGAGATCCGGCGGATTTAAATGGGTTGATCCATTACCTGCGCGTACCTGCGCGCTCACTACACACAATTCACAGTATAGCGCAGATTAGCGGATTTTAGAACAAGTGTTTTATGAGCGGGTCGCGGAATCGCGCTTCGTCGCCAGGAGCATCGTCCAGGGGAGGGGCTGCGCCATCGCCACGACCGTAAAGTGCCGCGCGACCTGCCGCCGGAATCCCGCCGATCCCCAGTGCTGAACGTGCCCCGGTGTGTTGCCCAGCGCGCCTACATACTTTGCCCGCACCAGGTTCAGCGCGCGCCACACGGGTTCGCGCGGCACGCTGACGATGACATAGCGGCGCGCAACGCGCGCCATCTCTGCCAGCACTTGGTCCGGGTCAGGGACGTGTTCCAGCACCTCAATCGCCATCACCAGGTCAAACGATGCGCTCGCAAAAGGCAGCGCCTCCCCGTTGCCCACGAAATAGTGCGCCGCCGCATGCCGCTGGCGCGCTTCCTCCACAATCGGAAAGTCAATATCAAACGCCACCTGAGACCGGTACTGCCGCGCCGCCAGCATCTGCTGGATGTAGCCTTCGCCACAGCCGACTTCCAGGGTCGTGCTGGCTTCGGTTTGGGCCAGCAGCCCTTGCAGGGCATGGGTGAACCCCCGCACCAGGGTGCGCGAAATGGGGTTCGACGAGTTGAACTTGTCGTAGGTATTGCCCGCCGGGCCGTAACTGCTGCTCACTGCTGCCTGTCCTCTCGTACTGCTGCGTCGGATTTCTGCTGTTCGGTCAGCGCCAGCCGCTTCACGTAGTACAGCGTCTCTTCATGTAACCTGCGGTTGATGGCGATCAGGTCACCGATCAGCCCGATCATGTAGATCAGCAGCGATACGATCAGCGCCACCGCGCCCACCAGAATCGACTGCACGTTCGCGCCGCGATCCGCCTCGCCCATCAGCCAGATCACGGCGAAGCGCAGCCACAGCGCCGCGCCGGTGAGGAAAAACGGGATGCTGATCCAGGTGAAAATGCGCAGCGGTTCATACAGCACAAACAGCTTGAGGATGGTGAGCGCCGAACGCCGCACATAGTCCGGGATGCTGCGGATCAAGCGCGACTCGCGCGTTTTGTCGTTCACCGTGATGGGGATGTGCGTCACCGTCAGGTTGCGTTTGCCGGCCTGGATAATCGTCTCAAGCGTGTAGGTGTAGCCGGTCATCACGTTAACGCGTAAGCCCGTCTCGCGCGAGAGCGCGCGAAATCCGCTCGGCGCATCGGGTACAGACGTGCCAGACACATAGCGCACCACCCAACTGCCGAAGCGCTGCAGGCGTTTCTTGACGGGCGAAAAGTGGGGGATCTGGTCAATCTGGCGGTCGGCGACCACCATATCTGCCCTGCCGCTGAGGATCGGCTGAATGAGCGCCGGGATGTATTCGCCCGGATACTGGTTATCGGCATCGGTGTTAACGATGATATCGGCACCCAGGCTCAGGCAGGCGTTCAGCCCGGTCTGGAAGGCCGCGGCCAACCCCTTATTGGACGTGTGCCGCACCACATGATCGACCCCATGCTGGCGCGCCACCGTCACCGTGTTATCGGCGCTGCCGTCGTCAATGACCAGCCACTCAACCACATCAACCCCCTCCACATGGCGCGGCAGATGGGCAAGTGTCGTCGGCAGATCTTTTTCTTCGTTAAAACAGGGTATCTGGATGATGAGTTTCATCGGCTTTCCTGCCTGTCGATTTCTGATAGAGGGTTACCAGGGCGAAACCGGTCACTTCCGCCAGCGTCCACGCGATGCGCGCCATCAGGCTTACCATCACCGGCAGCGGCATAGGCAGAAATGGTATCAGCCCCACCGTCAGGAGTCCGTCCCGTACCCCGATGCCGCCGGGTGCGAAGATCACCACAAACCCCACAACCCAGGCCACCGCGTGAACCCCGATGACCTGAAGCACACTCGCGGCGTCCAGCGGTTGGTGCAGGGCAGATGGAATCACGGCGAATGCCAGCCCCAGAACCACCCAGTTTAACCCATACACCGCGCACACTGCCAGCAGCGCCGCAGGGCGTATGCGCCGCAGCGCGTCCGCAGCCGGTTTAAGGCGCATCCGCAGCGCATAGATGCCCACACCAGCAGCCACCACTGCCGTCAATCCCGCCGCCGCCACCCATCCCAGATGCGGCGCGACCAGCGGCAGGAAGACCGGCAGGCTCAGCAGCCCCACCGTGCCTGCGCCCGCAATCATACCGAGCATCTCCAGCGCGACCAGCGTCCCACTTTCCAGCGACGGAATGCCGCCGCGCCTGTAGAGCAGCGCGCGCCCCGGAATGGACCAGATACCCCCCGGCAGATACTTGGCAAGCTGCGCCACGTAGAACGAATGCCACATCGTAACCGGGGCCAGCACGTACCCGAACCAGCGCTGCATAAGCCACGAGTTCAGCGGCAGCAGCCCCATGCCAACAATAAACAGCCCCTGCGCCGCAGCCAGCCGCAGCCAGTCGTCTGGCGTAAGCGTAACGTCCAACTGTGACCATTGCGTATGCAGGTAGCGCAGCACGAAGCCGCACAGAATGGCGATGACGCCCCACTGAAGGATAAATTTGCCGGATGCGCGCAGTCGTTTCATGGCTCTACTATGGCAGTCTGAGGACGAATCCCCTGTCAACCGGTTCCTGGTTGGCGTCCAGCACGATCATGCGGTAGCGCTTCTCGGTGCGTGGTTCCAGCCGTGCCGACCATCCCGCTTCTCCACTGTAGTCTAGCTGACCCTGCGCCAGCAGAGTAGGATCAATCCGCACGATGAAGACCCCATTACGGTTGGCGTCCAGCCGGTACACATCCAGGGACCGGTCAGGCTGTTCGAATACCACAATGCCGTTGCGGTCATAGGCGGGGAACACACCGCGCGCGTCGCCCACCACCGCGAACAAGCGCCGGGAGTCGCCCTCTGCCGTCCATTCGCCCACCAGTCGGTAATGCGCCTGGTTCATCAGCACGGCCTGGTCTTCAGGGGGCAGCGCAGACCACTGCTGCCCGTCCAGCAGCAGGTGGCTGGCCCCCACGTCGCGCAGGTATCCCGGCAGCCGTGTGAAGCGCCACCCCGCAAAGCGATCCTGCGCCGCCGCATCCAGTTCAAACGGATGGTACACCGCTTGCAGCGACGACAGCGGGTGATAGCGCCAGTTCTGCGCTTCAGGGTAGAGGGCCGCTGCGCCTTCGGCCTGAAGTGCCTGGTAGACGCTGAAATCCAGCGCGCCGATGCCGTATTTCTCGATGAGATTGATGCCAGCCCGCGCCGCAGTCGGCGCTGCGATCATCCGCCGCAGGGTGGTGTTGGCGAACCCCACATACAACACCGATACCAGAATCAGCCCGACGATGACCGGCGTCCCGCGCAGCCGCACCCGCCGTATACCCGCAAGTGCCGTCCCTGCCCCCAGTACCGACAGCACCGCCAGAAACGGCGCGAGGATCAGCCCGTAGCGCGGGATGAAGACATGCGCCGCCGAAACCGCCAGCAGTTGGTAGAGCACGAAGCCCACGCCTACCAGCACCATCAGCTTGTGGCGCGTCAGCATCCACAGCGTGCCGCTTAGCATCAGGAAGGCAGACAGTATGACGACATCGCTGGCCGAACTTACCTGATCCACTGCCAGGTAAAGCTGGCCGGGGTACGTGGTGGCATTGTTCAGCGTGGTCAGTACCGCCGCCAGACCCGGCACAGGCTGCGCGGTGAACCGGTTGCAGTCTGTGTAGACCGTCTCACACACCCCCGGATTGCTCAGCCCGTCCTCAGTGCCGTGCAGCGCGAACATCACAGGAATCGCCACCTTAAGCCCGGTTCCCGCTTCCAGGATGAGGACGCGCGCGAACGCAAATGGACGACGCAGCACCAGCTCGCGGAAGGCCTGCGATGTTGCAGCGGTGACTTCCGCCTGGCCCCACTGCGGCACCAGGCACAGGTTATAGTGCCCATAGATGAAGTTATTGATGTAGCGCGGCACATCGTCATAGTCCAGGTAGCCCATGCACTCCCGCAGCGCCGCATCAATTCGTGCTGAGGTCGGTCCATTCTCCGGCGAAAACAGATGATACGAAAACAGGGACGAAACCAGGGTGTCGTCCTGCGGCCCCACAAGGCCAAATTCGTCATAGCGCCACTGGTTATACAGGCCTACCGCCAGCAGAAAGACGGCAAACCCTGCCAGCAGCGCCAGCGGTCTGGTGATGCCGCGCGTGAGGAATGCATAGATGAGCGCTATCGGCACAATCAGCGGCAGCCCTGTGCCGCGAAAGAGCAGCGTCCATCCGCACAGCATCCCAAACGCGAAGATTTCCCACAGCCGCAGCGTTTGACGGCGCTGCGCGTGCCACAGCAGGATGGCGAAGCACAAAACGTGAAAACTGACGAAAAGCCCCTCCGTAAGGATTGCGCGGTTATATGTGGCCCAGGCAAGATTCAGCACCAGCAGCAGGCCTACGCCCACGCCGAGCCAAACCCGCTCGCGCGCCAGCACATAAACCAGCAGCCCAACAGCCGCCGCGCCCACTGCTGCCTGTAGCGCCACCAGCGCCGCTGGATCCTGCCAGGATTGTGTCACGAAGTTTACCGCCAGGTACGGAAAGATGCGCTTTGGCAGCCCGCTGGATGTGCCCGCCGCCAGAAAGTCGCGCCCCTCATGGATGTAGGTCGGGGTGTCGTTGGCCAGGATCACGGAGTAAACGCGAAACAGCGCCGCGTCGCGCGCCAGCGACAGCGCGGCGAAGATCAGCGCGATAAGGACTGCCGTCCTGCGCGAGGCCAGCGCCGGGGCTGCTGCGCCTGCTGACGGGCGCGACCCCCACAGCACAGCTAATCCGGCCACCGCCGCCCACATCAGCAGGGGCAGCCACAGCACTTCACTGAATAACCCCGCCTGAGGCATGGAATAGGCGAATGCCAGCAGCCACACCCACATCACAAACACCCCAGGCGGTGTGAAAACGCGGGTTCTGAGGCGGGGCATAAGCTGGTCGAACGCGCGCGGACGCAGCACACTGTACACGCTCAACCCGACCGTGGCCCCCAGCAGGACGGCGAAAAGCACGCTGTCCAGCCAGTAGATGCTGAAGAAACGCGGGTGATGCGCAAACAGCACAGCGTAAAGCAGCAGCAGCGCCGTGCTGGTCCACAGCAGCAGACGCTCAGGGCGCAGGGTTTCTGGCCAGCCCAGCAGCATGCCCGCCGCAATCAAACAGGCCAGCGCACCCAGAATCAGCAGCCACGTCTCCACCCGCAGAAACAGCACATCCAGCCCCAGCGTGTAGGCGCGTGACGATCCATCCGCAAACGTGACCCGCAGCTTCGGTTCCGTGCCGTAATCCAGGCAGCCCGTGCCTGATCGCGTAACCGTCTCCGACGGGTCCGCGAAGTGTTCGGTGATGCCGCCCGGCGCGTCTTCCTCGATCGTCTGGCCGGGCGCGTAGATCCGGCTGAGAAACACCGACCGTGTGCCGCGCCCGCCTTCGATGCCGCGCTCGATCTGAGGGTAAAATGTGGCGCTCTGCACGTTCTGAAGCGTGTAGGTCACTTCAACACATTCAGCAGGGAAGGTCACCCACTGCCGTTCAGCGCTCAGGCTGATGTGCGCTGCGCCAACCTGATCCTGCACCGTCACCGGGCGCGGTTGTGCCAACGCAGCCACGAGCGCCAGCAGTCCCCCCGCCCATGCGACAAGCAACCATCCAACGACCGCGCGCATAAAAGCCTGTGTCCTGAGTTTCTCTGCAAAGCGCGCCATTGTACCATCAGCCGCCGCGTTTGTGTTGGGTGTGCTGCTGGGCTTTTGCAAAGTCAGAAGCTGAAGCGCACAGATGGCTGATGACCGAGTCTATCCCAGGGGAACAAGTCCCCTGGCAAGTGTCTGACTGTCAGCGCAGCGCTCGGACACCCACTAAAGTGGGTAGACGTGCCCGTGCCACAATGAAGGGCGGCAGGTTCAAACTACCCACCTCGTGTGGGTGTGCTGCTGGGCGTTCCGCGGCTAGTCTTAACAGCGCCGCCAGTCGTTGGAACGTCTGAAGCGATGCGGGTCGCTGCGCGGCTTGGGTCGCGTGAAGCGGTGCGGATCGTTCGGGCGCTTAAGCTGCGTTACGCGGTTAGACGCGCGGCGGCTGAGCGAGCGCAGTTTGTCGCTGTAGAGCGGCCATTCCTTGCCCAGCGTAGTACAGCCCTCCGGCGACAGCCGGTACACCCAGCGGCGTCCCGGAATCAGCAGCAGCACTTCCATGTAACCGCGTACCACCAGGTCAGAAAACACGCCTTCATTCAGGTAAGGCCGGTCTGGGTCCTGGTCGGGTTCTATCCAGTGGTAATCGGGGGAGTGTCTGAAATCGAGAGGGACGGAGGGGTAGATATAGAGCGGGCGATTCTCTGCATAACGTCCACGCAGAACGTCATAGGCAAAGCGAAGTGCTTTTTTCTGGTTTTTGGTCATCCAGCCCCCTTGCTCTGTGATTTTCACATTATAGACCAGGCCGCGCAAGCAGACCAACATACCCGCGTAAAGGTTTTCTAACGTCCGCGTGGGTGCCGCAGGTTGTGTGTGTTGCGGCGCGCCGTTCTGATGTATCCTTTGGACGGCGCACAGCCTGCGCCCCGCGTCCACCCAACCAGAGAGTTCACCTATGCGCCCAATACGTATCGTCCTGTGGTTTCTGCTGGCCCTCGTGCCGTTCGTCCGGATCACCGCTCAGCAGACCGCTGCACCCCAAACCACCCCGGCAGACTGCTGGTTTACGCCACCCGCCGGTTACACGCCCGAATGCAGCCTGATGACGGTGCCAGAAAACCGCGCCGATCCCAACAGCGCGCCGATTCAGATTGCGGCAGCCGTCTTTCGCGGCCAGAATCCAGCCCCAGACCCGCTTATCTACCTTCAAAGCCGCGCGGGCGGGCGCACCCTGGACGATCTGCCGCCCATCCTGGATACCTTCACCGCGCAGCGCGATGTCATCCTCTATGACTATCGCGGCACCGGCTATTCTGTGCCGCCGCTGGCGTGCCCCGGATATTTCGACGCGCTGGCCATCAGCCTGCAGCAGTTGCTCACCCGCCAGCAGCAGCGCGCGCGCCTGGATGCCCAACTGACGGCCTGCCGCGCCGCGCTGGGCGACCGTGATCTCTCTGGCTACACCACAGAACAGCATGCCGCCGACGTGGACGACCTGCGCCGCGCCCTGGGCTATGACACGGTGAACCTGCTCGGTGTGGGGTATGGGGCGCGCGTGGCGGCGCATGTGGCGGCGCACTACCCGGTGCGCAGCCTGATTCTCGTCAGCCCGCAGTCCGCGTTCAACACAGACGACGGTGCCTTCACCCGTGCCCTGGACCAGCTAAACGCCGACTGTTCCACCGATCCCGCCTGCCGCGACGCTTACGGCGATCTGACCGGGCAGTTCACCGCCAGCGTGGCACAGCTCAGCGCTTTTCCCGGTGTCATCTATCTCGCAGATCCGCTTAGCCCTGGCCCGCAGTACCCCGTCCTCAGTATTTACGTCAACGGTGACCGCTACGCCGAAACCCTCCGCCGCGCCCTGGTCGATGGGCGTTATGTGCCGCTGCTGCCTGCCGTGATCAGCAGCGTCAGCGACCTCAACTTTGACAGCTATGGTTACCTTCAGGCGCTGGTCATCGAAGACGAAAACACGCTCGAACGCGGCGCATATCATGCCGCACTCTGTTCCGAGGTCGGCGCAGAGGCCGTCCCCACCTGCGCAGGGTGGGGCAGCGCAGCGCAGCCCACCCCGACTCCGTCGTATGCTGTCCCGGATCTCGTCATTTCGGGCATCTATGACCCGGAAGCCTTCCCGCGCGGGCACATCGTGAGCGGCGGGCAGTTTGCGCCGCTCCTTGATGACTGCACGCTGCGCGCGATGGTCGATTTCCTGGCGCAGCCCGCAGCGTCGTTCCCGTTGGCGTGCGCTGCCGGCCTCGACCCAATCCTCCCCGGTGAACTGGCGCTCATCCCTTTCCATCTCGACCGTTTCGCCAGCGTATTCCCGTATGGCTGGGTCGAACAGCAGATCGGCGTCTTCGTGTCGCCGGATGGCGTCTATAACCTGATGTTCGCGCGCGTCCCCTACATTACGCCCGAAGAATTTCTGCAGGCCGTCGTCATTAACCCGCTGACCGGCTATGTGCCGCCGGAGACGCTGGCCACGCTCGGCCAGCCCCAGGAGACGCTTACTGCCAACGGCCTCACCTGGACGCTCTACAGCGTGCAGGTCATGGAGCGCGCTTATGTCGATTTCGCGCTGACGCGCTATGACGGCACGCAGTTCGTTGTCCAGCTCAGCAGCGCCACGTCTGACGTGCAGGCACATGAAGCACAGGTCACAGACGTATTCCGCCCGGTGGTCCTGCAAACCCGCCTGCGCTGATTCCCGTATGGGTGAGGCTGGCTGGACACCTGCTGTTTCTGGCCGTATGTGTCCGTACTCAGGGTGCATTTTCAGATCGTGCCACCCTTGCGTAGACGGGATATTTTCCGCTCAATCTCAAATGAGAGCGCACCAGGACGAAATGCACCCAGGGAATGAGGCGCTGCGGTTAGGCAAAACCTGAGCAGCTTCCAGAATCATTCGGGGAAATCCAGGCGGGCCAGCACGACACGTGCCGACCCGCACTTACGCTGCTGCTTTTCGCTTACCCGCTTAAGGTTGGACCCGCTCCAGGCCAGAAAGATCGGCGCGCCCATCCGCATGGCTTGGCGCGCCGCTGCCCCCCATTACTTCCAAAGTATCCAGGTAAATAAAGATCATGTATTTGTCGGTCGTGAGTTGTCCCTCCTCGAATGCCCAACCACCGAAGGCAAACTTACTGGCATCGAAATGGCCGTAAACAGGCTGAACCAGAACCCGACGGCCAGTCCGCAAGGGTGATGATCCTCCCAACCAGGCGTCGAGGCCGAAATCGGTTGTCACGACCCCCTCATGCATCGGAACAACTTCGTCCGAAAGGGGAAAAAGTTCGGGATCCAGACCATGGTATCCAACAGCGTAAGAATACGCGATCGCCTGCATCCGCTGTTCCTCCGGGGTCGCTGGATCTCGATCCAGTTCGAGAATCGGTTCTAGCGAGAAGGGAGTTACCTCTGTGGTGGGGGAAGCCGGAACCTGATCATTCCTGGAACCGGACTGTGCCACCGACATCACCGCTGTAATCAGGATCAGCAAGGCGGTGACAGTGACTAAACGATAGCTGCGGTTTGATAACTCAGACATAGTTCCGGCTCCTATTCTTCCTCAGTATCATCGTCCCAGGTTATGGTCGCTGGTGGATCGGCCAGGCTGCACCCCGCCGAATTATCGGTGCTGTAGAAACCATTGTTCGGGTCGGTTTCCCAGTTGACGTTCCTGTATGGGGCATTGTCACCACCGTCCCAATGATAGCCCCATGGTGCCCATACATTGGTCAAGTTCCGCCACTCTAGATTATAGGCCAGGAAACAGTTCATGCTTTCAACGCCACAGAGGGTCTCTCCACCGCCCGCAACGATGTTGAAATAGTACTGAACCAGGCCAGGGACCTGTCTCACTTTTGTGCCATTCCAGTCTACACGGTGTTTCCCTGTCTGTGAGGAAAGACGAATTTTGACAGTATTATTTTCGTTTACACTTATATTGTATCTTTCATTTATTACCATCCCAGTGGGTATACCTGGATAGTAATATCCTATCAAGACTCTGGTCACCACCTGCCCGGTTCCCTCGTCAATCTCCTTCACCCAGCCAGCCTCAACGAAATTGACAGCGGCAGGATCATATGGGTTGGTGTAGTACAAAATCAGTCTGCTATAGACTCCGGCTGGACGTGTGGTTTTGTTGAGAGGAGGATTTGTATAGATCAATCCACCTCGCACCCCGGTGATATCAACAAGACTCGAGTGGTTATTCTGTTGAATAGCGTTGTGAAGGCTACAGGTTTGAGCGTATACGGGACGGACGTGATTCTGGGAAAGTGCTGCAAGCAAAACAACGAAAAAGAAAACGGCGGTCGGAACGATCCACTGTCTCATGTGTCCTCACTTTCTGCCAGCGACATCTTTAGCGTACCGTATTTTTTTTTTTTTCGTCAACTGATATGGCATCACTTCTCCGTACCTGGGCTATTGCAAAGTCAACCGCAACGCATCGGTTGGGGTGCCAGGGGAACCTTTCCCCTGGCCAAAAGACTTTCGCCCCTGTTGACACTGCCATCAGAATCGTGTTAGACTGCGTAGGTTGTTATGACGCGCCGCATTCACAGGCGCATTCTTACCCCAGAGGGGAGGCGTAAATGGTTTTCATGCAACACACCACACCGCTTGGAATCATCGGCATCACGTCCGAAGGTTTCCCTGCATAGAGCGCACGCCAACCGCTAGCGAGAGTCCACGCTTCACGACATCTTCTAGCAGTCACGGCAGCGCTGTGGCTGATTTGTGATTCGCCCCCTCACCTCTTAAGGTCACCCGGCGAACGATCAGGCCCGTGCAGGGATACGGCACGGCTTTTCTGATTCTGTTCGCACGCAGCTTCGCCCTACGATGGGTTTGCGCAAAACGAGGATGACCTTGACCATGCAACTGACCACACCCTTAACTGAATCCAACGCGCTCCAGGCCCTGTCTGTGCTGGACATGCCGCATGCCGTCCTCACGTTTCTGAGCGCCACCAACAACACCGTCTACCGTGTGGATGACGGCGACCGCACCTGTGCGCTGCGCATCCACCGCCCCGGCCTCAAGCGCCCGGAATGGATCGACTCCGAGCTGGTGTGGCTGCGCGCGATCCGTGCGGAGACCACGCTAAGCGTGCCGCTGCCGCTGGCCGACCGCCTCACGCTCCAGGACGGCACGCACGCCGTGCTGTTCGCGTGGCTGGATGGAGCGCCAGTATTGCCCGACGCGCTTTCGCTGGCGCAGGTGCGGCAGGTGGGCGTGTTTGCCGCCAAGCTGCACACGCACAGCCAGACGTTCGCGCCGCCGCAGGGGTTCACCCGCCCCCGCCTGGACTGGGAAGGCTTGTTCGGGGAGAACTCCCCCTATAATCCCGGCGACGGCGCAGCTCTGTTCACGGCAGCGCAGATCGCCCTCATGCGCGAAGTTACCGAAGTGGTGCGCACCGTGATGCAGCAGCAGGGCGCAGGCGCTGACGATTTCGGCCTGATCCACGCCGACCTGATCTTTAAGAACACGCTTTATGATGCCCACCGCAGAATCTCGGTCATCGACTTTGACGACTGCGGCTTTGGTTTCTATGCCTACGAGGTCGCGTGTGCGCAGTACTTTTACCGCAGCGACCCGCGCTATGTGGCCCTGCGCGCCGCCCTGTGGGATGGTTACGCCAGCGTGCGCCCGCTGCCACCGCATATCGACACGTTTCTGGCGGCCCGGCATGTGGCCTCCATCCGTTGGGTGGCGGGTAATCCAGCGCTCCGCGACCGCGCGCCGGAAATCATCGCCGCGCGCATGGACGATTTGCATCGCTTTTTGAACACAGGAAGTCTGTAGACCGTATATGACACGATCGCATGTGACCTTCACGATGTCTGGGTGCTGTTGTAACGCCTGCCTGCCAGATGAACTGTGCCAGGGACAGGCGTCGGCAGACCCCAGCGATACGGCGCACCGCCCACCCGCGTTCTGCGGGGCGGCGGCCATAAACACCGCCTGCGGGTGGCTGGAATGCGCAGATACGTTCCACCCCCACCCCCCTTTACACGTGCTTACGGATCTGAGGGAATGATCTATGTTCAATGTTTTGAAGCGTGATTACGTTTTCACCATTACAGAAGAACACGACCCAGACTTTATCAATTACCTTCAGCGCAAACTGCGTCCCCACAATGCGCTGATTGCCACGCGCCGCGCCGATGCACAGCGCCTGGATATCAGCCTGGACGACGAAGAAGGGGATGTGGTCGCCGGTATCGCCGCCTATACCTGTGACGGCTGGCTGGTCATCGACCTGCTGTGGGTAGACGAGCGCCTGCGCGGGATGGGCATCGGGCGGCGCTTGCTGCAGATGGCCGAAGAGATGGCCGTTGGGCGCGGCTGCCATACAGCGCGCGCAAATACCGCCGCAGAAACGTCCTTCTACCAGCGCATGGCCTATGCGCCCAACGGCCAGGTGTATCACTTCCCGTCCGGGGTGCCGGTGTTCTCCCTGCACAAGGATCTCTCCAGGGGTCAGCACGATGAAGCCACCCTCACGGACAGGATTATCGGCTGAATCCGCTTGGACTGCCGCCGGGGCTGGTCTCACCAGCCCCCGTTTCGCTGCCTGTCCTGATAGGGCGACGCCGACCATGCTGAATGGCGCGGCGCTGCCTGGCGGGCGCGGCATCCCCCTCTTTTCACCCCCACACATGCCCCGCTGACCTGGCCTTAACCAATGCCATGTACATTACAGGCGATATAAACAGAAGCGAGAGGTGCGGTCTTATGACGCGTACAACCGTGTGGCGTGGCGTGGCCATCGTGATGATCCTCATCGCGCTGCTGAACCTGGCAGCCCAGTTCGCCGTTTATGTGCCTGGCGACGAAACGGCGGTTACGCCTTACGATGAGACTCGTAATGAGGCGGTAGAACCGGCGCGCGATGCGCTGATTGAGGATGTGGGCGGCCTGACCTCCACAACCGGGCTGGCCGTGACCGTCATCAGCATGATTTTCTTTGTGGTGGCGGGTGGCCTCTTGCTGGGCAAACCCTGGGGGCTGCCAGCACAGCTTGCGCTGGGCACCGATATCACCTTCAAGGCGCTCAACATCATCAGCCAGCTCACGATTGGCGATACGCTGCTGGATGTGCTGCCGGCCATCTTCCTCATTGTGATCGAATCCGCCCTCATCTATGTCCTGTTCCGCTACCGCGTGACTGAAGCCGTGAGCTTCAACACCAAACGCGGCACCCCCCAAACCCAGGTGACCGAGTGACCGCCCAGAGACCATAAAGGGAGAGACACCGATGAATGTAAGCGTACAGACCGACATCAAGGAACAGATCGACGAGACCATTTCCAGCGTCCCGGCGCTGCGGCAGGCCGGATCCAGCATCACCGAGACCCTGCACAGCGCAGTGCTGGGCGGCGGCGAGGGCGTGCGCGGCCTGGTGGATGTGCTGCACGGCACATGGCTGGGGCACCCCCTGCACCCGGTGCTGACGGATGTCACGATAGGCGCGTGGACGATGGGCGCGGTGTTCGACGCGCTGGCGGCGCTGGCCGACCGGCGTCGTGATCGCCTTGCCGCGCAGCAGGCCGCCGATACCCTGCTCACCATCGGAACCACGTCGGCGCTCGCCACCGCCCTCACCGGCATCGCAGACTACTCTGCCATCAAGCGTGACGCGGTCGCCCATGCCACCCTGCACGGCAGTATGAACATGGTCGGCTTCGTGCTGTTTGTGCTGTCGCTGCTGGCGCGCCGCAGTGGAAACCGCCAGCTTGGCGTGGGGTTATCTGGTGTCAGCCTGGGGATGCTGGGCATTTCTGCCTGGAT
The DNA here is from genome assembly GCA_964592955.1 of uncultured Anaerolineaceae bacterium. GTDB lineage: Bacteria > Chloroflexota > Anaerolineae > Aggregatilineales > Phototrophicaceae > CAZQIJ01. Next base: position 10,879 of record CAZQIJ010000014.1, on the reverse strand, counting down.
CGGCGGTGAGCTGGTGTATCGTCACCGCGTGGGCGTTAACCACGCGCCGAATGTGCAGCAGCCGCAGTCGTGGACAGATGTCATGGGCTATGATCAACTGGCAGAAGGCACGCCGCGCCGCGTGCAGGTCAACGGCCACCCGGTGCTGCTGTACCGCAGCGACAACCGTATTCTTGCCGTCAGCGCTGTGTGCAGCCATGCGGGCGGCCCGCTGGACGAAGGCAAGTTCGAGGGGATGTGTGTGCAGTGCCCCTGGCACGACTCGGTGTTCGACCTGCGCACCGGCAGCGTCGTCCACGGCCCGGCCACCTACAACCAGCCGAACTATGAAACACGCACGATGAACGGCCAGATTCAGGTGCGCGTGCCGCAGCGCACCGGCGCGCCATCATAACATGTCACCACTGCCCTGAAGCGTGTGTATGATACACCTCATCCGCGCAGCACATGCAGCGGGTGAGGTTCATGCTGCCGCGCCGGACGATACCGCAAGCGGCGGGTCGCTGCTTGCGGCAGCGCGCACTTCTGCACGGCTCTCCCAAATCAGCCGCGCCATGATCAGCACAGGCTGCGCGATGAGCAGCCCCAGCCACCACTGGCTGTAGGTCAGGCCCATCAGCGCAAACGGCACATACGCGACCAGCGCCTCCCACCAGCGCACCCGAAACAGCACCAGCGGGAAGAAGGAATATGCCCCCAGGAATGGCATCCCGGCGCAGGCGGCAGCCAGCGCGTAATGCAGTTGGCGGCGGCGTCCGCGCACCCACAGCAGCCCCACAACGCTCACCAGCAGCCACAGCGGGGAAATGTAGAACCAGGCATCGCCTTCAAACACGGTCTGCGGTGTGTAGGTGAGCCAGCGCAGCGGCCAGTCCGGCCCATACATCACGAAACTGACCAGCGCCGCCGCCGCCGGAACGATCAGCGTGCGCGCGCCGCCCCACCCCATCATCAGCAGCAGCGCGAAGATCGTCAACTGGGGTTTGGTCGCCATCATCAGCAGCCCCAGCCCCACCCACACCGGGCGCTGTTTCTGCAGGCTGTGCCACGCCAGCCCCACGCCGAACGCCGCGATCATGTCGATCTGGCCCAGCCAGAACACCCACAGCATCGGCGGCGCAAACAAGGCCACCAGCGGATTGCCGTCCAGCCAGCGTGTGACGATCCAGATGGCCGCCATCCCCAGGATGATGCTGGCCAGGTAGCCCACACGCCACTCGCCGAACATCCCCAGCGGCAGCATGAACCACTCCGTAAAGTAGGGGTTATAGGTGCAGCGCTCGCAGCCCTGCGCCAGCCGGTGGAAGTAACCCCAGTAATCGAACCCACCAGGGAACACCGCAAAGGCTGCGAAGACGATGGCGCACACCTCCACATACAGCACCAGCAGACGCTTGCGGTCAGACAAGGTGAGCGCGATGTTCTGCTGCAGACGGCTAAACAGCGTGGTCATGGCTCAATACCCGCGTGTGCGGTCCAGGCGGTTCAGCAGCGGCTGCTTTTCCTGGTAGCGTTCGAGGTTCGCCAGGAACAGCGCTGTCGCCTTCTGGTTGTAGATGCGCGTGTTACCTGCCACGTGCGGGCTGATGATGACGTTATCCATCGTCCATAATGGGCTGGACGACGGCAGCGGTTCTTCTTCAAACACGTCCAGCGCCGCCCCCGCGATTTTCTGCGCGGCCAGCGCCGAAATCAGCGCGGGTTCATCCACCAGCGCGCCGCGTCCCACATTAATGAGCACTGCCGTCTTCTTCATGGCGTTCAGCACCTCAGCGTTAACGGCGTGTCGTGTTTCGTCCGTCAGCGGCATAATCAGCACCAGGTAATCGCAGGCGCTGGCCATCGAAGCCAGCGCAGTGGACGGGTAAATGCGTTCGGGAATGTCTCCCGCCGGGTCGCCCGTTTCTGGTTCCCCATACTCGGATTCTTCTGCCGGGTGCTTGGGGTCGCGCTTGCTAGCCAGCACGGTCATCCCCAGGGCATGCGCCTGCCGCGCCAGTTCGCGCCCTATGCTGCCATACCCCGCGATGGCCAGCGTCTGCCCGCGCAGCGGCATGGGGCCAAACAGCGCGTGCCGGTTCTCCGGCCACTCCGCTTTTGCCTTAAGCTGCATCATCAGCGGCAGCTTATAGTTAAAGGCCAGCATCATCCCCAGCGCATATTCCGCGATCTGTACCGCGTGAATGCCGCTGGCAGTGGTCACTTCCACATCTTCCGCGCGCACGATGCTCTGCTTCAGCGCATGTTCGATCCCGGCAAAGTGCAGTTGAATCCAGCGCAGGTGGGGTGCCTGATGCGGCTCAGGAAAGCGCCGCAGCGTATAGAGGATTTCGGTATCTGCCCACACCGACTCTGGCACATCCGGGAAGTAACGCTCAACGCGATAACCCGGCGCTGCCTCGCGGATCTGCTGCACAAGTTCGTCGGAAAAATCCATAGCAACCACCAGGCGCGGCGGTTTGCTGTTTTCTGGTTCAGGCATGGTTCCTCGTTCCGGTTGTCTCAACACTTACATGCGCTGCTGGTGAGTCACGGTACGTCTGCCACCGTTTCGCCAGCAGCAGCATTGTTACGCAGTTACGCGTGATTGTAGTCCCGGCGCGGCGTTGATGCCAGCGCAGGCGTGGTATACTTCGCGCCATTACCGCTTAACCTCCCGGATTTTAATCATGACACTTACAAACTTACTGGCGATAGACATCGGCAATACCAACATCCACCTGGGATTATGGCAGGGCGAATCCTGGGCGCTGTCGTGGCGTGCGCGTACCGTTGCAGACAAAATGCCAGATGAGTATGCGGTGCTGGTGCGCAACTTTCTTAACAGTACGGATGTCAATTACCAGCAGATCACCGGCGTGGTCATGTGCAGCGTCGTCCCGCCCATCACCAGCGCCTTTATCGAACTCGTCCGCCGCTACTTCAACCAGGAGCCGCTTAATGTCACCAGCAAGACCAACATCGGCGTGCGCCTGGAGATTGACCAGCCAGAACAGGCCGGCCCGGATCGCATCGTCAATGCGGCGGCGGTGGTGGCGCAGTGGGGCGGCCCGGCCATCGTGGTGGATTTCGGCACAGCCACCACCTTCGATGTCATCTCGCGGGATAACGCTTATCTGGGCGGGGCCATCTGCCCTGGAATTCGCGTGGCGCATGATGCGCTCGTCAGCCGCGCCGCGCGCCTGCACAAAGTCGATCTCGAACCGCCGCCACACCCTGTGGGCCGCAACACCATTCACGCCATGCAGAGCGGGTTGTTCTGGGGCTATATCGGCCTGATCGAGGGGTTGATCACGCGCCTCAAAGCCGATATGGGCGAGCAGTCGGCGCGCGTGATCGGTACGGGCGGGCTTGCCCCGCTGTTCCGCGAGCATACCAGCGCCATCCAGCAGATTGAATCCGAACTCACGCTGGACGGGCTGCGCCTGATCTACGCGCTGAATCACAGTTAGCCCTGCCGGATGAACACACCTGGGTCGCCTGGGCAGCACATCGCCACTGTTTACGCTCAGCCTTTGGCGCTGCTGATGCCAACTGACCCACGCGATGCAACAAAACACGCGCCACATACCGCGTACCGATGCAGACCTTGCCTGACCTGTGGGAAATCCCAGCGCTGTGGGGGGCAGGGGGCGGAATGTCCTTCTGCCCGCCGCCCGCCCTGTGTTTAAATTGCATCGCACCGTGTGTTAAACTTCGGTGAACTTGCGTTAGAAGATCGCTTTGATAGAGAGGTAATGGCAGCTATGGGATTGTTGGACGGTAAGGTAGCGCTGGTATTCGGCGTGGCCAATAAGAACAGCATCGCGTGGGGAATCACGCAGAAGCTCTTTGAACAGGGCGCGACCATTGGCCTGAGCTATGCGGGCGAGGTGCTGGAAAAGCGCGTATTCCCGCTGGCGAAGGAAATCAACTGCGATTTTGTGGAGCAGTGCGACGTAACCGACGACGCGCAGATTGACGCCGTGTTTGAGAAAGCGCGCGAACGCTTCGGTAAAATTGATGTGCTGGTGCATTCCATCGCGTTTGCCAACCGCGAGGACCTGGGCGGGCGCTTCACCGATATCTCGCGCGAGGGGTTTCGCATGGCGCTCGATATCAGCGCCTACAGCCTCATCGCGCTGGCCAAACGCGCCGAAACCCTCATGACCGACGGCGGCAGCATCCTCACCCTCACCTATTACGCATCCGAGAAAGTGATGCCCAAATATCACGTGATGGCGGTGGCGAAAGCGGCGCTGGAAACGATCACGGCGTACCTGGCCAATGACCTGGGCAGCAGGAACATTCGCGTCAACGCCATCAGCGCCGGGCCCATCAAGACGCTGGCAGCGGCAGGGGTGCCGGGGCTGCGCACCATGCTCAAATTCAGCGAAAAGGTCAGCCCCCTGCGGCGCACCGTCACGATTGAGGATGTGGGCAATGCGGCGGTGTGGCTGGCGTCTGACTGGGGCAGCATGGTAACTGGCGAAGTCATCCATGTGGATGCTGGCTACCACATTCTGGGCCTGACGGTATCGCCGGAAGAACTGGAAGGTTTCTGATGTCCACGCCGTTCAGCGTCATCCGCGCAACACGCAGGCAGCTTGGGCTGATCGTCCCGCTGTTCGATGCCTACCGCCAGTTCTACCAGCAGCCTTCTGACATCGAAGGCGCGCGGCAGTTTCTGGCGGAACGCCTGCAGCGCAGACAGTCCGTTATCTTTCTGGCGGTCAGCGAAGGGGTGGGGTTGGGCTTCGTGCAGCTCTACCCAACCTTTTCGTCTGTCGCCATGCAGCCGGTGTGGATCCTCAACGATTTGTTTGTGGCGAAGGAGTTCCGGCGGCTGAAGGTCGCGTCTGCGCTGCTGGAACGCGCGCAGGCCCACGCGCACACCACCCGCGCCATCGGTTTGGAGCTGGAAACCGCCACCGATAACTTCCCGGCACAGGCGTTGTATGAGGCCAGCGGCTGGACGCGCAGCACCGGGATGTACCGTTACGGCATCGGCATACAGGCTGAAGCCGACGCAACATGAGCGTCAGATGAGCGTAATGGGCGTTTTTTTGAGAAATTTCGCACAAATACCGGCCAACTGCGCCTGAAGATTCACCAAATGCTGCAACCCAAAGCGGGCTGGCAGCGTATACAATGGTAACTGTAAGCAGGAAAGGCTCGATACCATGAACGACAACATGATTCCGAACGAAGACACAAACGAAGAACTGCCGCGTACCCCATTCGAGGAATTCATCTATCATCAGCGCCGTGCGCTGGAAGAAACTGGCAAAGCCCTCGAAGCGCTGCTGCCGGAAGGCTTCCGCACGCACAGCGGCGAAGCCACCAAGGAATTCACGAAAGGCTTCCGTGTGCTGATCGAAGCCGCGATGGAAGAGATCAAGAAGGCCAGCGAAAAAGCAGCGGCAGCGGCAGAGAACCTGGACGAAGAACCACCGTCAACGACGGGCAAGGCCAAAGTCAAAGTTCAGGTGGAGTAAGATAACCGGGGCACATGCCCCGGTTTTTGTTTGCCTCCGCTGGAAATCGCCGTTACGCCGCAGGTCTTGCCTGGGGCGTGACGGGCACACACGCAGGTCTGCCCCCTACCTTCATCAGCGCAACACAGAGCGGTAGATGCCCACAAGCTGCGCAGCGGTCGCCCGGATGCTGAAGCGCTGCGCCGCATGATACGCGGACTCGCTCCACTGGCCACGCGCCGCAAGCGCGGTTCGGATGGCCTCTGCCAGCGCGTGCGCGTCCCCCACCGGCACCGCGATGCCCAGTTCAGGGACATCCGGCAGCAGGCCGACTCTCGTCCCTACGGTTGGCACGCCGCAGGCCGCCGCTTCCAGCGTGACCATTCCCTGCCCCTCGTGGCGCGAAGGCAGCACGTTAAGCGCCGCGCCGCGATAATGCGCCGGGAGCGCGGTGTGGGGCACCACACCCAGAAAGCGCACCCGTTCCGCCAGGCCCAGATGCGCCGCCAGCCCAACGATGCCCGCGCGCTCCCAGCCCGTGCCGATCACGTCCAGCGTGAGGTTTGGCAGTTGCGTGAGGGCGCGAAACAGCGTGCCATGATCCTTGACTCCCATCAGCGACCCCACATGCACCAGCCGCGACGCGTCATAGGGCTGGTCGCGCCGGTCAAACAGGGTGGTATCGACGCCGAGCGGGACAACCGACACCGCGCCAGCATACACGCGCGCCAGCAGGTGGCGTGAATACTGGCTGGCCGCCAGCACATGATCCGCCCGCGCCAGCGCCTGCGCCACCGTCCAGCGTCCCAGCCGCGTAAGCTGCGAGCCGTAACCGATATCGCGCAGTCCCACCAGTTCGCCGCCCGCCACCGACATCACCACAGGCCGCGCCAGCCGCTGCCCGGCCAGCCCGGTAACCAGCCCGGTTTCGTCTGCCCACATGGCATGCAGCACATCAAAAGGCTGCGCGCGATGCAGAGACTCAATGCAACCCACTGCCGCCATCCACAGCCTGAAGCGTCCCGGTCCGCGCCGGTCTGCCCCCCCTAACGGGTAAACCTGCGCGCCGTGCAGCGGGTAGGGGTCGCGGCGCGCCGGATAGCGCAGCGCAACAACGCGCACGGTATGTTCACGTGCCAGCTCGCGCACCAGATTCTGATACACCGGGATGGCGAAATCGTCCTCATCCGCACTGAAGCCGGGAATGACGATGCCGATATTCAGCGGCGCAGGCATCGTGTTTACCCCTCCACCCGAAACAGCGTGTAGTAGCCGTAGCGGTCGATCTCCGTGAGGCCGCGCACATCCGCCAGCCAGCGATACGCGGCTTCGGGTTCGCGCCCGCGCCACTGCGTCTCGATGTTATAGAGGTTGAGCAGCAGGTAATCCGCCTGCCCGCGCACATAACGCCCCGCCAGTGTTTCAGGCGTTTCATAGTAGATCTCAACCACGTTCAGCGTGTCGCCATAATGTTGCAGCGTCAGCGTCAGGCCAAACGTATACACCGCTGCGCCGTCCGGGATGCGTGCCAGCGCCCAGTGCGCGGTTTGCTTGTCGCGCTGCTGGTTGGTGACGAATGTATCGATGACGGTGCGGCTGGCGGATGCGGTGTGCGCAGCCCCCGCCACCAGCACCACCACAAACACCGCTGTGCGGACCGGAATGGGCACCCGCGCGGGCCTGAACGTCAGCAGACGTTCCAGCCCGGCACCGGCCAGAATCACCACCGCCGGGACGACGATGAGCGGAAACCGGATGTTCTGGTATGGGATGCCGCTGAGGAACAGATACGGCAGCAGCAGCCAGGGCACCAGCAGCAGCAGGCGGCGGCGCTGACGTTCACGCAGGGTGGTGACGACACCGCCGAGCAGAAACAGGGTGAAGACCGGCGCGAGATAATACGGATCGTAGAATGGCTGCGCGTAGTAGAGTGCGTTAACCTGAACGTAGTGAAACTGGCCATCCGGGTTGGTGAAATCGCGCTGAAGGAAGTGCTGCGGGTGCCATCCGGTTACCCAGGGATGCTCAAGCGGCGGGTATGGGGTGGTGGCGCTGTAGTGCCACTGCGGGGCGATGACCAGCGCGGCGGCCAGCAGCGCGATGCTGGTTTCGCGGAGCCTGAGCCGCCATCCCCAGCCGGAGAGCGTATACAGCGCCCAGGGGATGGCCAGGCCCAGGGTGAGCCAGCGTGTGATTCCCCCCAGCGCCAGCGTGAACGCCGCCAGGAAGAGCGTGCGGCGGTCGCCAGGCGCGCGGGTCAGAATCACGGCGCTAAGCAGCGCCCAGAACAGCGCCGGAACATCCGCCATAATCACCAGGCTGGACTGCATCGCCTGACCGCACACGGTCATGAGGGCGGCGGCAGCCAGCGCGCCCGGCACCTGAATCCCAAGCTGGCGCGCCAGCGTGTAGACGAGCGGCGTAAGCGCGGCCCCCAGCGCCAGCGATACCGCCTGGCCCACCATCGCCGATGTTCCGAACAGGCTGAACGCCCCCGCCAGCAGCAGCGGGTAGCCCAACGGCCAGAAGAACGGCGGCAGCGCATCCCCGGCCAGCAGCGCGGCACGCACGCCTTCGGCAAACTGGTAATAGGCGTAGGGATCCTGGCCATACAGACCGTCGAAACCGTAGTGCGCCACCAGCGCCACCCGCAGCGCCAGACTCAGAACAAACAAGGTCAGAAGCATCATCTTCTCGAACTCAGCAGCGTGATAGCGAAACCGGTAGTTTCTGCCAGCAGCAGCGCCCACGCCGCACCCATCACGCCATAGGGTGGGATCCACAGGAGGCTGAGCGCGACCTGTGTGCCCAGAATGATGAGCAGAATGGCGTTTACGGTGTTTTCGCGATGCAGCACGTAGAGGCGCAGGCCGAGGCCGATGCGCAGCATGGACGGCAGCGCTGCCCAGATGCTTAACTGTAGCACACCTGCCGCAGACGCAAAATCCGCGCCGAACGTCAGCGCCAGCATCCACCTCCCAAACAGGCCAGCCACCAGGCCCACGAGCACGCCATAAACCCCCAGCGCGAGCAGCGCGGCCCGCAGCGACCCAGCGGCCTGACCCGCCGACAGCGCCGGGAACAATGCCCCAAACAGCGCGTTCGGGAAGATGCGCGCCGCGTCCCCAAAGCGCATCGCCGCTGCAAATAACCCCACCGCCGCCGGATCGCTGAGGGTTTCCAGCGCCAGCACGCCGCTGCGCATTTGCAGCGCGGCCAGCACCCCGGCAGCGGCAAACGGCGCAGACTGGCGCACCAGCGCGCCCCAGGGCACGGGCTGCCGGACGTTGGCGCGCGCATCTGGCGGGAGCGCCGCAAAGGCCGCCGCGAGCTGCCCCGCAGAGGTCAGGGTGTTCAGCGCCAGCGCGGTGAGGACATCGCCGCCCAGCGCAAAGGCCGCCGCCGTCACGCTGACCTGCACCGCCAGCATTCCCACGTTAAGCGCCAAAATGGGCTGCATGTGCTGGCGCGCCCGAAACATGGCGCTGATGACGCTGAACAACGGCTGCACCATCACCAGCGGTGCCGAAACGCGAATTCCGGCGGTAACGCGCGGATCGTTGCTGAGCAGCGGCGCGGCGAGCAGCAGCCCGCCGCACACTGCGCCGCCGATGACCAGGCGGGAGCGCACCGCCGCGTGCAGATAGTCCGCCGCGCTGGGGATGGTTTCCGGGCGGGCAAGGTCGCGCGTGATGAGGGTGCCCGTGCCGCCCTCAACCAGCAGCGCCAGCGGGTAGATCCAGGCCAAGGATGCCGCGTAGATGCCGAGCCCGTTCTGCCCCAGCACGCGCCCCACCAGTGCAGACAGCGCGAACGCCAGCGCCGCGCTCCCGGCATTGCTGAGGAGCAGGGTAAGGGTGTTGCGGCGCAGGCGCTGCATGCTTGACCTGGAAACGCGCAAACGCTCTCGCCCGGCTCAGGCCGGGTGCAGCGTCAGCAGCGCGATCTCTGGCGGGCAGTTCAGGCGCACATAGGGCGCAATCATGCCCACGCCGCGCGTGACGAACAACGTCAGGCCGCCGATGTCGTAGCGCCCCATATCGTAGCGCCTGCCCCACGTTGGCAGGATCAGCGCGCCGTGCAGTGGCACACGCACCTGCCCGCCATGACTGTGCCCGGAAAGCTGAAGGCCGATGCGCGTTTCTGTGGCCACCTCGTCGGCGTAATCCGGCTCGTGCGCCAGCAGAATCACGCAGGCTTCGGCCTCCACACCCTCCAGCGCGGCGGCAAGATCGTGCCGCATTTCCCAGATGTCATCCACCCCGGCGATCACCAGACGGTCAGACCCGCGCCGCAGCACCACGTGCGCATTGTTCAGCAGGCGCACGGGAGAAGCGTCCACCGCCGCGCGCACCGCCGCCGCGTCTGCCCAGTGATCGTGATTCCCCAGCACCCCGAAGACGCCATCGCGCGCGTGCAGCCTGCCCAGGCAGACGGTGAGGGCCTCCAGGTAGCGGCTGTAGCTCGCATCATCCACAAAATCCCCCGTGACGGCGATCACGTCTGCATCCAGCGCGCTGACCTGCGCCGCGATCCGTGTGAGGTGTGCGGGTTCGCACCAGTCCCCTATGTGCAGGTCACTGATCTGCGCGATCCTGAAGCCGTCGAACCCGCGCGGAAGACCCCGCACGGCGATATCCAGGCGAGTGACACCCACTGAGAACGGCTCCACGCGCGTGCCGTAGGCCGTGATGCCGACCCCCGTCAGCCCGGCGAGGCCGGTCGATCCCAGGATCAGCTTGAGAAATTCACGCCGATTCATTGTCTCATCCTTAAGTGTAACCTGTGCAGCGCACGCCTACTGTCATAATGGATCAACCAATTTAAATCCACCGGATTTCGTAGGGACAACGCCTGCGTTGGCCGGGGCGGACGAGGCTTGCGCCGTCCGCCGTGCATCATCATGCGTGTTCGTTTTGATTTCTCCATAAGCAGGACGGGGAGCACCACAAGGCTCCCCGCCAGGGTCAATGCGACCAGCGCCCGTGTAACCCTTTGCACTGCTGCTGCCGGCCTGCTAGCCGCGGCTGAAGATCAGTTTCGGCAGTTCGCGCAGTTTGGGCACACGCCCGCTAAGCAGGCTGTTAACGCGGAACATACGCCCGGCCACCCAGAACATGAAGACCACGCTGAGCGCCAGCACGATAACGCTGACCGCGATTTCGATGGGCGGCACCGGGGCCACCACCGCCCGCATGATCATCGACAGCGGCGCGGTGAGCGGGAAGATGCTGAGCGCCACCACCACAGGCGCGTTCGGCGTCCCGGTGAACAGCGGGAACAGGTAGAACGGGATGGCGGCGGGCAGCGCAAAGATCACCGAAAGCTGCGGGCCTTCCTGCATCGAATTGGAAACCGCGCCCACCGCGCCAAAGGCCGCCGCGAACAGCAGAAACCCCAGGACGAAATAGACCAGCAGCAGC
>CAZQIJ010000013.1:0-28170 GCA_964592955.1 uncultured Anaerolineaceae bacterium | reverse complement strand
GTGCCTGGCTGCCGTTTTCGAGCAGCCAGGCGCAGTGCTGAATCATCAACCGGCCAGCATGCAGTTCAGTCGCCGAATCCGCCAGCATCCACTGCACGGCCTGATGCCCGCTTAACGTTGTCCCAAATGCTTCGCGCCTGGTGGCGTATTCTGTCGCGATTTCAAGCGCGCGCTGCGCGATTCCCGTCCAGCGCATACAGTGGGTCAGGCGGGCTGGCCCCAGGCGTGCCTGTACCAGCGCATAGCCGCGCCCTTCTTCGCCCAGGATGGCGCTGTTTGGCAGGCGCAGGTCGGTGTAGCGGATCTCTGCATGGCCGCCCAAATCTGGCCCGCCCAGATGCGGCGTGCGTTTGATGATCTCCATGCCGGGGGCATCTGCTGGTGCCAGGAACAGCGATGCGCCGTTACGCGCCGCCGCATCCGGATTCGTGCGTGCCATAATGATAAAGAAAGATGCCAGCGGACCGTTCGTTGACCACCACTTCTCTCCATTGATAATCCAGTCGTCACCGTCGCGCACGGCGGTGGTAAGGAGCATGGACGGATCGCTGCCCACCCCGGGTGGCGGTTCCGTCATGGAGAACGTGGAGAAAATATCCCCCCTGACCAGCGGACGCAGATACCGTTCGCGCTGGTCCTCGGTTGCATACATGTTCAGAAGATGCATGTTACCTTCGTCTGGGGCGGCTGCATGAATGGCCAGCGGTCCCAGCAGGCTGCGCCCGGCGGCTTCAAAGACAGGGACGATCTCCTGCAGCGACAGACCCATCCCGCCAAGCTCAACCGGCATCGTGGGGGCCCACAGCCCCGCGGCTTTTGCTTTCTGCCGCACGTCGCGCAGCATCTCCAGCGGCAGCCCTTCCACCGGGTCATCATAAGCGTGTTTTTCCAGCGGAATCACTTCGTCATCCACAAAACGGCGAACACGTTCCACGATCTGCAATAAGTGGTCTGGGTATGAAAAATCCATTTGCATTCATCCTGTTGGGTTATGCGACCGTAAAGATTAAAATTGGGGGTAAGTTAAACTACACCCAGGATCAGGTTCTTTATGGCAAGTATAGACGAATTACGTGACAAACTCGAAAGATACATTACAGACCAAACGGGCAGCGCGGCAAAGATCGAGCGGATGACGCCGCTTGCGGGCGGTGCCTCGCGCGATAGCTGGATGGTTGACATCGTGCTGGATGGCGAGCCTCAGCGGTTGGTGATGCGGCGAGACTTTCCGACATCCATGAACGACAATGCCCTTACGCGCGAGCAGGAATTCCGGTTGATGCAGCGCGCGTATGAGTCCGGGGTCAGCGTCGCAAGGATGCGGTGGCTGTGTACGGACCTCGATGTACTTGGCCTTCCCTTCTTCATCATGGACTTCGTGGAGGGGATCTCGATTGGGCGCAAGGTGGTGCAGGTGCCTGAACTGGCGCATGCACGGGACGTGCTGCCGGAACAAATGGCAGCGCAGTTGGCGAAGATCCACACCATGCAGATTGATGACCTGGAGTTTCTCCAGCGCCCTCGCACTGATCCAATTACCCATGTCATCGCGGAGACCTACACCCTGCTGGATAACCTGGGGCTGCATATTCCTGCCTTTGAGTTTGCGCTGCGCTGGGCCCAACGCACTGCCCCAGACTGCACGCGTGTGACTTTTACGCATGGCGATTTTCGTGTGGGTAACCTGCTGGTAGACCCTAACGGCCTGACCGCTGTAATTGATTGGGAATTTGCGCACGTTGGCGACCCCAGGGAAGAGCTGGGGTATGTGTGCATGCGCGACTGGCGCTTTGGCAACGATCACCTGCGCATGGGCGGATTATCTGATCGGGAGCGGTTTATCCGTGCCTATGAAGCGCACAGCGGTGTTGAGATCGACCGCCGCGCCGTAGACTGGTGGGAAGTGATGGGTAACATTCGCTGGGGGATCATCTGCCTCTCCCAGGCCGAGCGCCACCTTTCCGGGCGCGATCCCAGCGTTGAACTTGCCAGCCTGGGGCGTCGCTCTGCCGAAATGCAGCTCGAAGCGCTGCGCATGATTGAGCAGATTACACAGCACGGGCAGTTGCACCGGGCTGAAAATACCGACAAGACAGGGGGATAAAGCACACCATGTATGACCGGCCCAATCTCTATGAACTGGTGGATGCCGTGCGCATGCACCTCGAGCAAAACCTCGTTCCCGCAGCGAAGGCTGACCCGCGGCTGTACTTCCAGACGCTTGTGGCGGTCAATGTGATGCGCATCATCGGCCGGGAACTCCAACTGGGAGAGGCCCATGCAAATGCCGAGTGGCAGTCCCTGAACCAGCTCGAGGCAGTTGATATGCCAGCCCCTGCGCGTTACACTGAATTGCAGGCAGCGCTCGCAGAACGCAATGTTCGCCTTAGTGCCACAATTCGCCAGGGCGTGTATGATTCCCTTCACGATGCGCTGCTGCCGCACCTCAAAAGCGTCGTCGCGGCACAGCTTGAAGTGGCCAACCCTCGCTATTTGCAGAATGTGATGCAGGAAGATGATGCAGCTCGTGATTGATGGCCAACCCTGCCAGTTTATCGACATTCAGGAATTCCGGGCGCAGCACCAACTGCCGCCTGAATTCGGGCTGAATCTGTTTGAACCGAAGGACTCCGCAGATCTGGGCACGCTGAACGAAGGGGGTACCGCACTCAATGAACTGCGCGACGCGCTGCTGCAGGCCCTGCCACAGCGCACCACCCTGCCGGAACTGCTCGGTTTCATCGGACGGTTATCAAACCTGTTTCGGGTGAAGATGATGGAGATCAACGAAACTATCGGCCTCAAACAGGTTGAGATCGATTTTGCGGCTGCGGGTTTTGAAGACGTGTGCCAGACGTGGTTCTATGCCATCATGCGCGGCCAGCCGGATTTTCAGGTCACCTATACGCAGTGGCTTAACGACAGCGCCCGCCTTTCGTCCACCATGCATCCCTACATACACGGCCAGGCTGCCTGGACAATCCAGGTTGTCAACACGATTTATGGGCGAGTAGGACTAGCGGTGGATACTGGTAGTGCACTGTTCTATGTGCGCGATTACAGTATGTCTTGTCCGGCGGAAGCCTTTATGCTGAAGCTGCTGCTGACGATTACGGCACGGCTTCAGGCGGCATTGCCAGCCGCGCGCTGAATTGGCGCAATGGGTGGCTTTGTGTTTTAATAGACACTGGAATTTGTCGATAATTACCGACAATTTCGCACGCTTAAACGTAATTTTGCTAGAATAAGATTGGCAAGTGTTTACAGAAACGATGGCAAAGCGATGGCAGCCCAACTGATTGTGCGTCGCGGCCCTGAACCCGGCAAAGTGTATGACATTACCGGCGATATCGTACAGATCGGGCGCGGCGCGAGAAACGACATCATTATCAACGACAACGACGTCAGCCGGGAGCACTGTCGTCTCATCTGGCGTAAGACCTATTACGATATTGTTGACCTTGACTCCGTCAACGGCACATTCGTTAATGGGCAGCGTGTGACCGGCAACTGGAGTCTGCTGACCGACTGTATCGTTGAACTTGGTGACTCCATTACGATGGAATACGTGCCGATGCCGGTGCATGCCTCGGCCCTGCCCTCCACCCCCCCCAGTGTCGATGCACAGCAGGCATTTCTGGTCGTCTCAGTAACGTCGCAGGCCAGCCCCGCGATCTATCCGCTGGACGGCGACGAAATTGAAATTGGGCGTGGCACCACCAATCGCATTATCATTATTGAGCCTGAAGTAAGCCGAACGCATCTGCGCCTGACGCGAACCGAAGAAGGATTTGAAGTGGTGGATGTTGGCTCGACCAATGGCACCAGCATCAACGGGCGCGAACTGAACCACACCCACTTTCTGGAAGAAGGCGACATCATGCGCATTGGCGCGAATGTGACAATCCAGTTTTCCACCAATCCGGATGTCTTTCTTTCCAAGAAAGGAACGGCTGTTTTGGAAGAGAAGACGGATACAAAAGAAATCTCGCGCAAGGGGCTTGGTGTTCCTGGCCTGGGTGGAATGCGCGACACCATTGTGGTCTCCGAAGTCGGTACCGGGGTAGAGCCCGAAGCGCTGGCCGATCATGTGCTGCTGCTGTACGCGCGCAGCGATTGGGAGCAGATCGTGGCACCCATTTTCGACCATCTGGCACAGGTCGATATTCCGGTGTGGGTTGACCAGTACCTTGTGCAGGGTGGCGATGACTGGATTGCCGCCGTGGAGCAGGCACGCATGGAGTGCTGGCTGCTGATGGTGGTTATTTCCCGCGAGTCGGTGCGGCTGGATCATGTGGTGAAGATCTGGCGGCATTTCCATAACCGGGAGAAACCGGTTATTCTCATCATCAGCGAGGATGTTGACCGGTTGCCCATTGGCGCAAAGCGCGACCAGCAGATTGTGTTCGACTACGATTATCCGGAAACCAGCTTCAGGCAAATTGTAAACACCATTCGTCAGAGCCGTGGGATGTAGTGCTTATGACAGTACCAGGATCAGATCTGTTTGTTGAAGGCGAACATATGCTTGGCAGCTACCATGCCGAAATTGCGCGCCTTGCCAATGGTCGGTGGTCACCCACTGTGCCACCGCTTTACGCTACGGTGAGCAACCGTCGCCTGATCCTGCAACCTCAAACGCGCAAGAAGTATGCCCCTGCCAGTATTCCAGGCAAAGTGATCCAGTCAGTAGACCCGATCGAAGATCTGCCCAGGGGCGTGCGCATCGCGCTAAAGAGTGGACACGAGATTAACCTGATCGTGCGTTGGGGAAGCAGTACAGATTTCATCAATGACCTGCGTTCCAGTGTTGTTGTTGTCCCTGCCAGAACGTATGTCCCCCCGCTTCCAGTGAACGACCTGCAGAAGCTGATCGAATTCGTCCAGACCCTCTAATGCTACCACTGCGGAGGGTGGATTAAGCCCTCACCCCGTGCTCCTTCTCCCCACCACCGCTGCGCGGCCAGGTGACGGGGTATGGTCACCCGCAGGCAGCGCCCTTCGCCCAGTGCCTGTCCAGACTGTTACGTTCAGGGGAGGCGTGGGGTGAGGGCAAAAGTGCAGTGCGAATTTGCCAGCAGCCAGATGACAGACAAAAGCGCGCGGGCGCATCCCGAACTGGACATGATAGGTGTAAAGAGAGGTGAACGATGGTCTATGACTTCGACCAGATTATTCCACGCCAGGGAACCGATTCCATAAAATGGTCCATATTCCCCGACGATGTGCTGCCGATGTGGGTGGCAGATATGGATTTCCAGTCTGCGCCAGCCATCATAGAGGCGCTTCAGGCGCGTGCTGCTCATGGCGTGTTTGGTTATGCGATGGATGTACCAGGTCTGCGCGAGTCCATCTGCGAGCGCATGCAGCGGTTGTATGGGTGGACAGTACGCCCGGATGAAATCGTCTATCTGCCGGGGGTTGTTTCTGGCCTGGGCGTGGCGGCACGCGCCTATGGTGCGGGCGGTGTGCTGGTGCAGCCCCCGGTTTATCCCCCGTTTCTGACCACGCCGCCGGTTTGGGAGCGCGAGGTTCGCCTGAACAGGCTGTTGGAAGTGCGCGACGGCACACACCTGCACTATGCCCCGGACTTCGACGATTTCGAGCGGCAGGCTGCGCAGTCCAGCATGTTCATGCTGTGCAATCCTCATAATCCTGTGGGGCATGTGTTCACGCGTGATGAGCTTCTGCGCATGGCAGAAATCAGCTTACGTCACAACCTCGTCCTGTGTTCGGACGAAATTCACTGCGACCTCATTCTTGGCGAGCGCGCGCACATCCCGCTGGCGTCACTTGACCCCGAAATTTCTGCACGCACCATTACCCTGATGGCCGCCAGCAAATCATTCAACATCCCTGGTCTAAGCTTCGCCTTCGCAATTGTGCAGAACGAAGCACTGCGTAAGGCACTGCGCCATGCTGCCGAAGGTGTGGTTCATCTGATTAACCTGATGGGGATGGTGGCGACCAAAGCGGCCTATGACCAGGGCGGATTGTGGCTGAGTGAGCTGCTGACGTATCTGCTGGCAAACCGTGATTTTCTCATCACCTATTGCCAGCAGAATTTCCCAGGTGCCGCCATCACGCAACCTGATGGCACCTATCTCGCCTGGGTGGACTTTGGGCACCTGGGAATGGAAAATCCTTTCAGGCACTTTCTGGAACGCGGGCGTGTCGCGCTGATGGACGGCGCATCTTTTGGCGACAGCGCCAACAGCCCGTCCAGCAGGTTCGTGCGCCTGAATTTCGGATGCCCGTACCCGGTGCTGAATCAGGCGCTTGACCGTATGCGCCAGTCGCTGCACGATCTGATGTAAGTTCAGGGGGCAGGGGACATGCCGACCCGCGTGTCCCCTGTATGCCGTTTGCGGGCTGTGGTCGCGGCTGCGCCTAGCGCGATCCGTCTCTGTTCAGCACATCGCCAAGCCGCGACATCATCTGCGTGATTTCCATGGGAATGACGAACTTGGTCGAAGAACTGCTGCCCACCGCTTTCAGCACTTCCAGGTATTGCAGCAGCAGGGTCTTCTCATCGATTTTGCTGGCTTCGGCATAAATGGCTTCCAACGCTTTGGCATAGCCCTGCGCTTTCAGCAGTTCGGCCTCGCGTTCACCTTCTGCCCGCAGCACCAGGGACTGCTTTTCACCATCTGCCCGCAGCACGGCAGCCTGGCGTTCACCTTCCGCGACAGCGATGGCGGCTTCGCGTTCACCGCTGGCGCGGGTGACAGCGGCGCGGCGTTCACGTTCGGCGGTCATCTGACGGTTCATGGCGTCCTGCACCTCACGTGGGGGCTGAATTTCGCGGATTTCGACACTGGTTACTTTAAGCCCCCAGCGTTCAGTAATCTCATCCAGTTTCACGCGCAGGGTATCATTGATCTGTTCCCGTTTCGACAGCACATCGTCCAGGCTGATATCGCCGATGACTGCGCGCAGCGTGGTCGTGGCGATGTTCAGCGACGCGCTCACCACATTTTCCACTTCCAGCACCGCTTTGCGTGGGTCTGTTACACGGTAATAGACCAGGAAGTCGATAGCGATAGGCGCGTTGTCTTTGGTAATGCCCGTCTGCGATGGGATATCGAGAAAGCGTTCGCGCATATCGATACGCGTGGCGGTTTCCAGCAGCGGGATAACGATGGCAATACCCGGGCCGCGCGTGCCGCCATATCGCCCCAATGTCAGGATCACGAGACGCTGGTACTGTGGCACAATGCGCACCGTACTGAGGATCAGCCAGGCGGCTATAAGTATCAGACCTATGATGATTATCTGTTCAAGTTCCATGCCTATGCTGCTACCTTTCTTGTATACAAAAGTACTCATCCAGGTTGTTCATGCTTTGTCCAGCCCTGCCGCCACCCCCTGAAGGTCCCGGTCTTACAAGCTGTGCGCAGGCGTTTACGTCTGTGATGGCCACTATGGGATGTCGCAGGGCAGTTGCGGACTGTATGCGCTCAGTGTTAACGCCTCTCTCAGGAGGTTCATTCACACATGTCAGTCCGGATCCAGGGCCGCCCAAAACTGGCGTTTACAGTCTGCCAAACCCCAGTCAAAAACAAGAAGACACCCACCAGCGGCCAGCTTGCTCACACGTCGGAGGCAGGCGCAGCCGGTGACTCCAGATCTTCCGTCAATGCCTTCTTAAGCGCCTTACGATAGGTGCGCAGCCCATACAGGCGGCTGCTGAACCCGTGAACGATAGTCATCAGGTCTTCTGCCATCTCGCGCTCTGGCGACAAACTTTCGCTGTTCATGACCAGCAGCACACACCCGGCTTGTTCGCACAAATGCTCAACAAGGTCAGACCCGAACCGTGCAAGGCGATCCTTGTGGGCAATCACCAGTGTCCCTATTTCACCCGCGACAACGCGATCAATCAACGACAAGAAATGCTTGCGCTTGAAGTTCAGGCCATCGCCGATTTCATCAATCCACTCGTCTACCGCAATCCCGCGTGCGGCACAGAACTGCTCCAGCATCTGACGCTGGTTGACCAGATCAGGTTTCTGCGCTGCGCTCGATACCCGGCAGTACACGACCGACGCTTTCTGCACCTCCACCGCTTTTACATGCCCCAATACCCGCTGCACATCTTCGTCGGTATAGTAGCGGCGGTTGGTGTGGGTACGCTTGGCAATCAGCCGCCCTTCCCGATCCCATCGCTGCAAGGTGTGGACGGTGACCCCTGTTTTCTCTGCGAACTCTGCTGGTGTATACATATGCACAGTTTAGCACAGACGTGAATCCGGCAACAAGAAGCAGGCGCGAGCGCCTTATCCGGGCTGCTGTGCCTGCCCGGTTTCGGTTTCGCCGGGAGCAGGTTCGTGCGGCATGGCTTTGCGTTTCACCGACTCCACAATCAATTGTAGTCCTTCTCTGTCAACGACGACAATCTGTTCGCCGGGTTGCAGTCGTTCGCTCCCGGTTGCAGACCAGTTTTCTCCGCCAGCGTAAACCGTGCCAATCGGATCAAGTGCGGTGACGACGCGGCCCACAGCGCCGATAATGGTATCTTCCCTGGTCAGGGCCGGCTCGGTAGACATGTTGCGCAGCGCGGGAAGCAGGATGAAGAAGTGATAGGCCAGCGACAACACCACTGTGACCGCGATAGTGGGAAGCGATACCGGCTGCTCGCTAAACAGCAGCGCCCCCCCTGCTGCCTGCAAAACCAGGCCGCTGAGCGAGAAGGTCGTGTACTGCTGCTTAATAAACGGCACAATGATGAAGATCAGCACGCCAATGACCAGCAGCAGCACTGCGGTCCAGTTGGTGGGCATCGATGCCAGCAGCATCACCGATGCGCCCAACCCGCCGACAGCCAGCACTTCCAGAATACCTGTCCCTGGCATATGGGCGCTTGTCACGGCCAGCCAGATCGCAAGGATCAGGGTCACATAAACCGCATTCGGGTCTCTGAGTAGTGTCTCAATCACGCTCGGTCTCCTAACTGCCCGATGGTGTTATCACTTATGCATTATACCCGCCCAGTCCCCCTTCAGGTCCCCGAATTATTAGGGGAACGCACACTCTCAGCCTCAAGGGACTGCCGCACATGCCGGAGGATGGCTGCCGCGCGCGCCTCCCATGTATAGTGTAACATAACTCGCCCCTGTGCATGCCTGGCCAGGCGCTGTCGCTCGTCTGCGTCATGGTACAGCCTTCTGACCTGCTGCTGTAACCCTTCGACATCAGACGGTGCGAAAAGCAGCGCATTCTCCCCATGCTGGATGACATCCGCCCACGACGGCAGGTCAGAGGCGATCAAAGCCCGCCCGGAGGCCATATACTCAAAAAGTTTGATTGGGGATGCGTTAAAGGCAAAATGCTCTGTGCGGGGAAGCGGCATCAGACAGATATCGAATGCGAAGAGGTGCAGCGGAACCCTTTCGGACGGGACCTGACCGGTGGCAATAAACCGGTTTTCTGGCAGCCCTGCCGCGCGCCACTGCTCCCGGTAGACCTCCACGAGGTCACCCGGCCCACCGACGAGTGCCAGCGTCACAGGTTCAGGCATGGTCTTCACCGCATCGATGATAAAATTGACCCCTTTGTCCATCCCCATCGTTTGCAACCGAACCACATACCCGGCGATGAACGCATCGGCTGGCCAGTTGAGGATTGTGCGGGCGGCCTGCTGCGTCATCGGGTTTTCAAAACGTGCGCGGCGAATGCCATCATGGGCCACCATCATGCGCGACTGGCGCGCGCTGCCGGTTTGCAGGGATTGCAGCCGTTCTGCCAGAGGCGGTGTAATGGCGATGGTGCTGCCCACCCGCTGCAGCAGCGTTCGCTGCAACCAGCGCCCACGTCCTGGCTCATTAAAGCGGTGCGCTTCATACGCCAGCGTTCTGCGCGGCTTAATAAAACTGAGTGCCAGCAGCACCAACGGGTCGCGGCTGTAATAGATATCCGCCTGCGTGAACAAGGCACGTATGACCACCGACAACGTGAACGTTGCCAACTGCACGTAAAAAAACAGGGCCGATGCTGTGGTTCCACGAGTCAGGTCCAGGGTGGGCAGGCGATACAGCGTAAAATTCCGCCTGATGCCGTAATACTGCCAGGGATCAGCCTGTACCTGAGGGCGACGCTGTGCGCACCAGAGTGTGAGGTCCACACCAGCATCCGCAAATGCCTCACAGTTCTGCATAATCTGTAAACCATGCGCCATCTCGGTGGGGATGCGCGCGTTGGAGATGTACAACAGCTTCAAGCGGTTCTCCTTTGAGGGGGGGGCTTAGCGCGGGCCAGCCTCTGCCAGCCGCAGGACCATTGTAACAGCCCCGCATCCCCTTGACGACGCCCTGCTCACCAGTACCCCAAAACTCACCGGACTGTGACCGCGTAAACGTCGCCGAAATTGTGTAGAATAAGGGTGATGCGCGTAACCATTTCCCGTTCCAGGGTTTGCACTTTAAAGTGTGCAGGTCCCCTTTGCGCGCTGCCGCTTTATTCACCTGAATGCGCGAGAGATGATGAAGCCAACCTATTCGATTGTCGCTCCGATTTACAACGAAGAGGGAAACATCCCTCTTCTGTACGCACGTATCCGCGATGTGATGGATACTACCGGAGAACCGTGGGAACTTGTACTGGTCAATGATGGCAGTGTGGATCGTTCGCTGGATGAGATTCAGGCCGCTGCTGCTGCCGACGATCGGGTGAAAATCGTCAATTTCGCTCGCAACTTCGGTCACCAGATCGCCGTAACTGCTGGCATTGATTACGCAACAGGCAGCGCCGTCGTTCTGATCGATGCAGACCTCCAGGATCCGCCAGAAGTCATTCTGGAGATGGTTGACCGCTGGCGCGCCGGCTACGATGTCGTGTATGCGGTGCGCGCCGAGCGCAAAGGCGAGTCGTGGTTCAAACTGTTCACCGCCAAACTGTTTTACCGTGTCATCTACCGCATTACGGATGTCAACATTCCGCTGGATACCGGCGACTTTCGCCTGATGGATGAGCGCGTGGTTGATGTGCTGCGCCAGATGCGCGAACATAACCGGTTTATTCGGGGCATGACCAGTTGGGTGGGTTTTCGGCAAACCGGGGTGCAGTATGTGCGCGAGGCGCGCCAGATCGGTGAAACCAAGTATCCCCTGCGCAAGATGATCCGGTTTGCCTGGGATGCGGTCACGGGTTTCTCGTTCTTTCCGCTTCAGATCATGATTTATGTCAGTTTCATACTGGGGCTGCTGGCGTTTGTGACCATTCCCGTTATCGCCGTGCTGCGGCTCATCAGCGGCGAGCAGTTCTTTGCCGGGCAGGCCACCACGATCATTCTGGTGCTGCTCATTGGATCGTTCCAGTTCTTCTTCATGTTTATCATGGGGCAGTATGTGGCCCGTATCTATGACGAAACGCGCGGGCGTCCACTCTATGTCGTTGCCACTACCCGAGGATTCGGTCAGGATATCTTACAGGAGCGTCCCGTGCCAAACGCGGCGCGCAGCAGCACCGGCGACACCGCGTCTGCCCTCACACAAATTGAACCCGACTCGGTGAAAACGGAGTCGCTTCAACAGGACTGAACCACTCAGACAGGAAGGCCGAGATGGGCGAGAGTGAGAACCTTAATCCCAGTGTGCAGCAGTACCGTGATGCCGTCCTCGCTTACGAAGCAGCCAATGCAGAAGTTGACCAGCTAATTGCGGAACATCGCGGCGGTACCGAAGCGATGTCTGAAGCGGATCTTGCGCGGTACCGCGAGCTTGCCCGCCGCCGCGACGAGCTGAGCAGCGAACTGCGCTGGATGGAACAACAGCTTCTGGACGATCCGCAGACGTAAACTGCTCACACGAACCGGATGACAGCAGGGCCTACCAGACATGACCTGTGGTTTGGGTGTCATGAGAGCATGGAAAGCGTGGGGCAGTGACCTATCCTGAAGATCGTGTGCTGGTCGGTGTCATCAAGCGTAAACGAGATCTGGTATTCGCGCGCGAGGATCATTGGTACCGGATTCCGGCATCGCGTATGACGCGCGGCATTCAGGCGGAATACCTTGCCCTTTTTCTCAGTCATGCTTTTGGCGCGCTTAACGGTGGGGTTCATCATTACACGCGCATTCAGGGTACAGAACTGGTGTACCGCCGCTGGCTGCTGCCGGATGAAGCCCATCATAAGCGCAGCGGCGAGCTGTACTATAAAGTGGCGCTGGGCGAACTGCACCAGAAGATCCCCCCGATCCTCAACCCAAGGCAGCGCACTTTCTCGTTTATCTATACCACCTGGGATCGTTTTGTACATGCGCAGACAATCGCCGATCTCTACAGCAAAGCCGATTATTTCGTTGAGCGCATCTACAACGCGATGCAGTCCAACGGTCTGAAGCCACAGCGCTTCTGGGAAGCGGAAGGCACCTCCACACGCCATGCCCCAGGGCTTAGTGTGCTCTCTGCCGACGGCCCGGTGTACTTTTCCACTACGCCCGGTGACGATGCCCTCTACCTCGACTATACGCTCGCGCAGGATGTTATCCTGCAGCGCATCCGGGATGAAATCGACCGGCATGGGGGCCCTGTTGATATGAATGCACCTTTAGAAGGTGACTGATTAACCTCGCATTGGCCCTGACCGTGTAGAGAAAACAGGTACATGCCACTATAATGGCATCAAACCAGAAACCAATCGTAATCTGATGCAGCTAATCTGATTACATAACATTAAAGGTGCGGAAGCGTACACAGTGGAAGGGGAAGCAGCGATGGTGGATGGACACACAATTATGACTGTTGCCGTCCTGGGTGGGACGGGCAAAGAAGGTACCGGATTGGCTTACCGATGGGCACTGAACGGGTATCGAGTGATTATCGGTTCACGCGATGCTGAGCGTGCAGCAGCCCACGCCGCAGCGATGAATAGCGAGCTGAAAGGTGATTACGTGAGCGGCATGAGCAACGATGCCGCCGCCAAAGTCGCAGATATTGTCGTGCTGAGTGTGCCCTATGCCGCACACCAATCGACTCTGGAGTCCGTTCGGGACCTCCTGCATGGCAAAATCCTGGTAGACGTTACCGTGCCGCTCCAACCGCCGGAAGTGCGGGTGGTGTATGTGCCGGAAGGCAAGTCTGCCGGTCTGGAGGCCAAGGCCATTGTGGGAGACGCTGTCAGAATCGTGTCTGCTTTCCAGAACGTAAGCTCAGAAAAACTCAAGGATCCGAACACGGATGTGGACTGCGATGTGCTGGTGTGCAGCGACAGCGCAGAAGCCAAAGAGGAAGTGATGCGGCTTGTGCAGGCCGCTGGGATGCGCGGTGTGGACGCGGGGCCGCTGGCAAATTCCGTCGCCATTGAGGCGCTCACCCCTGTGCTGCTGCACATCAACCGCGTGTACAAGGTCAAGGGATCCGGCATTCGCATCACGGGAATCGACGCATGACACTTACGCTCGTCGCCCTGCCCGGCATTCCCCACATTCAGCCCGGCGATGATCTCGTCAGCATTCTGCTGGAAGCGCTGCGGCAGAGCGCCACACGCCTGCAGGCGCATGATGTGCTGGTGATCACCTCCAAAATCGTCTCAAAAGCCGAAGGGCGCTACGTCGATCTGGCGGATGTATCACCCAGTGCCGAAGCGCTGCGCCTGGCGCAGATTACGCAGAAGGACCCGCGCATCGTGGAACTGGTTCTGCGTGAAAGCGCAGAAGTCTCGCGCAGTGCGCCTAACATTCTGGTGACGCGGCACCGGTTGGGTTTCGTGTGTGCCAACGCTGGGATCGACCAGAGCAACCTGGGCAAAAGCGACGAGACCGTCCTCCTGCTGCCCGCAGATCCGGACGCAAGCGCCGAAAGGCTGCGGACGGGGCTTCAGACCGACACCGGGGTAAGAGACATCGGCATTGTCATCAGCGATTCGCACGGCAGACCCTTTCGCATCGGCAATGTGGGGGTCGCCGTAGGGGTCGCTGGCCTGCCCGCCGTCATTGACTTGCGCGGGCAGATCGATCTCTTCGGGCGTGTCTTGCGTGTCAGCATTCAGGGTTATGCAGACGAGATTGCATCAGCAGCGAACCTGCTTAGCGGCGAAGGCAGCGAGGGGCTGCCCGTTGTGCTCGTGCGTGGCCTCACCTATCCCACCCTCATGGGACGTGCCAGCGATTTCAACCGTAAACCGGAGCATGACCTTTACCGATGAGCATAGAGCGCGCACTTATGGAACGGCGCTCTATCCGCCGCTATCGTTCTGACCCAATACCGCGCGAGGTTGTTTCGCGTTTGCTCATGCTGGCCGGTTGGGCACCGTCTGCCCATAATCGCCAACCCTGGCGTTTCGCCGTCGTAGAGACTCCTGACCGCAAGACCAGTCTGGCGCAAGCGATGGGGGCACGCCTGCGCCACGATCTGGAAGCGGACGGTGTGCCGGAACCCGTGATTGTTGCAGACGTGGCACGCTCGCATGACCGCATCACGGCTGCGCCTGTGCTTGTGATTTTGTGCCTGTCTATGCAGAACATGGATGTATACACTGATGCGCACCGCAATCTGCTGGAAAAATGGATGGCTGTGCAAAGCGTTGCGATGGCGGGCCAGAATCTGCTGCTGGCGGCACACGATGCGGGCCTGGGTGCCTGCTGGATGTGTGCCCCACTCTTTGCCCCGGATATCGTGACAGCGGTGCTGGATCTGCCGCAGGACTGGGAACCGCAGGGCATGCTTACGCTTGGCTATCCGGCCCAGGAACGCGAAAAGACCCGTAATGAAGTGAGTGTGGTGTGGCGATAAACTCGGCATCCTCTGATGCGATCTATTCCGACAAGAAAGTCGTGGTGCTTGTGGGCGGGGTTGGCGGCGCGAAGCTGGCGTATGGGCTGATGTGTGTGCTTCCACCGTCTGCGCTCACCGTTATCGTCAATGTGGCGGATGACTTCTGGCATTACGGCTTACGCATCTGCCCGGATTCAGACACGATTCTCTACACACTGTCTGAGCGTGTGGATAAGGTCAACGGCTGGGGTGTGCGTGGCGATTCAACGGTGATGCTGGAGGCGCTGAGGGCACTGGGTGAGGAAGGCTGGTTCAGGCTTGGCGACCGCGACCTGGCGACGCATCTGGTGCGCACCAACATGCTGCGCGCTGGGAAAGGCATGACCGAAATCACGCAGCATCTGGCCGCAAAGATGGGGGTACGCTGTACGGTGCTGCCGGTGACCGACGCCGAAATTGCAACCCACGTCACCACACGCGAATATGGCGAGCTTGAATTTCAGGAATACTTCGTGCGGCACCGCTGGCAGCCACATGTGACGGGTATCCGTTATGCCGGTATCGAGTCCGCACAGATTACGCCAGAAGTCGCATCTGCACTGCAAGCGGCAGACATGATCTTTGTGGGGCCGTCTAACCCCTGGTTGTCGATTGAACCTGTGCTGGCCGTACCCGGTATGCGAGAAACGCTGCTCAGCCGTGATGTGCCGCGCGTGGCCGTAACCCCCATTATCGACGGAAGGGCCGTAAAAGGCCCCGCTGCCAAAATCATGCGCGAACTGAGCTATGAGGTTACGGCACACACAGTGGCACGCTATTACGGCGCAATCATCAACGGGTTTGTCTTCGATGAAACCGAGGCCGACCCCTATGCAGAAACTACAGGAAAGCGCCATGATCTGCGTACAACTGCGCTGCACACTATGATGTATACTGACGATGACAAGCATCACCTTGCGCGCAGCCTGCTAACATGGGTAGAGAGTTGGTCTGAATGACAACCTGGGTGATCATTCCGGTAAAACCACTGAAGTTAGCCAAAAGTCGGCTCTCCGGAGTCCTCCAGCCTGCACAGCGCGAACGGTTTGCAGAGTCGATGCTGCGGCATGTGCTGCGTGTGGTGCAGGCGGCACCAGAGGTAACCGGGACGCTGGTCATCAGCCGGGACACGCGCGCGCTGGCCATCGCGCGGGAATACGGTGCCAGAACGGTTCAGGAAAGCGGCGCGCCTGAGCTGAACGCCGCCCTGCTGCGTGCCACCAAGATTATCGAAAGCTGGCGTGCGGATGCCATCCTGATTCTTCCGGCGGATCTGCCGCTGATTTCGACAGCCGATGTTACCGGCATCATCCGTATGGGGGTCGATTATCCGAGCGTGGTGCTGGCCACAGACCGCAATAAGGACGGCACCAACGCGCTGCTGGTGCGGCCACCTGGTCTTATCAGTTATGCGTATGGCACGGGCAGCTTCCGCAAGCATGGTGTGCTGGCGCGCGATGCTGGGGCGCAGGTCAGCGTCTACGAGTCAGATAACCTCCTGCACGACATCGACCTGCCGGAAGACATCGCCAATTTCTACCGCATCCTGTACCGTGACGATTTTGATGTGACCTTGCCGATTTCGGCGGCGTTTGATTTGATTCAGAATGAACTGGAACGCCGCTAGCAGATGCGTAGGGCGCTTTACCTTCAGGACGATTACCCGCTGCGCGAATCGATCAAACTGGTGCAGTATGCCGAAGCGCGCGGGTTTGAAGCGGTTTGGCAGGCAGAAACACGCCTGGCGCGCGACGCTGTTGTGGCTATGGCGGCCTATGCCGCGGCCACCACCCGTATAAAGCTCGGTTCTGGCGTCGTTAATATCTGGGCACGCAATGCCGCCGTGCTCGCCGCCACGTTTCTCACCCTCGATGATCTCGCCCCTGATCGCATCATCGCCGGGTTAGGTCCGTGGTACGATCCGTTAGCGCAGCAGGTTGGCATTGTGCGCACCCGCCCACTGCTGGCCATGCGCGAAGTGGTTGAAACGGTGCGGGGGCTTCTGGCCGGAAAAAAAGTCACCATGCGCGGCGAATTTGTGCGCATGATGGGCGCAATGCTCGACACAGCATCACAGCTTATCGAACTGCGCACCGTGCCCATTTATATCGCAGCCGGCAGCCCAAAGATGGCGGCGCTGGCGGGCGAAATCGCGGACGGCGTGCTGCTCAATTATCTGGTTTCACCGCAGTACAACGGGCTGGTGATGGAAGAAATCGAACGCGGTGCGCGCCAGGCCAAACGGCCACTGGACGCGATCGACCGTCCCCAGCTCATTGTGTGTTCGGTGGATCGTGACCGTGCCAGAGCGCTTCAGACCGCGCGACGACTTGTGACCCCCTACCTGGCCCAGCAGCCCCGGTTGATGCGCGCCTGCGGGGTGCGGCAGGAACTGCTGGACGAACTCGCGCAGGTGCTCTCACCGTCACCGACCGGAACTGAGATTGATGAGGCGATGCGCCTTGTGCCGGACGATGTCGTCCAGATGCTCACCGCCAGCGGTACCCCTGATGAAGTGCGCGCCAAAGTCGATGATTATCTGGCACATGGTGCCACCTGCCCCGTCCTGTATCCCCTGAATGACGACGCGCGCACCGTTATTGATGTTTTTGGATATTAGAACCATGCTCCGAACACAACGCGCTTTTGCCCTCATCGTCTGCGCCTTAGGGGCGGCGGTCATGTTCTGGTACTATGGCGCTGCCAGCCGTGGTTCTGAAGGGTATGTGCTGCCGCTGGACGATGTGTACATTCACTTTCAGTATGCACACCAGATTGCGGAAGGCCAGCCCTATCGTTACAACCCTGGGCAGCCTCGCACATCGGGTGCGACAAGTTTTCTGTATCCGTATATGCTCGCTGCTGGCTATGCTGCCGGATTTCAGCAACTCGACCTCAGTCTGTGGGCCATGATGATCGGCACGCTGATGCTGATGACATCCAGTTGGCTGGTTTACCTGCTGGTCAGTCGCATCGATGCGCCGGTGTGGATACACCTCATACTCACCCTCACATTTACGATCAGCGGCGCGATGTCTTGGCATTACATGAGCGGTATGGAAACCGGGCTGGTAACCACCTGTGTGCTGCTCACGTTCTATGCCTTTGTCGAACGCCGCGCGCGGCTGCTGGCATTTGCCGCATCGCTGCTGGCCCTCAGCCGTCCAGAAGGCAGCATCATGGCTGCCATTGCGGTGGTGGTGTGGCTGCTGACCGAACACCGTGACGCAGAACGTGGCAGTTGGCGCTGGATGACGCTGCCGCTGCTGGCTGTTGCGGTGCAGCCATTGGTCAACTTTGCCATCACAGGCACGCTTTCTGCGTCAGGGAATCAGGCCAAGTCACTGTTTGGGCTGGTGCCGCCCTACCCCGAACGGATTGCGGAGCGCATCGCTGCCCAGTTTGCGCAGATGTGGCTGGAACTGGCAACCGGGGTATCTGCATCGCAAACGCTGTATCTGCCGCCCCTGTTTGGCCTCATCGCCGCAGCCGGTCTTTTCCTGCACAACCGCCGTCGGCCAGGGGTGGTCATCCTGATGCTTGGCTGGTTAGTGGTTGTAACGGCGGCAGTATCAACCCTCGATACCGCCTTCTGGCACTTCAAGCGCTATCAGATTCCGCTGCTCGCCCTGCTGTTTCCCCTGGCGGGATGGGCCATTCTGCGCATCCCGCGGCGGAACCTGCGCACAGCGGCAGCGCTGGGGGTTTTTCTGACGGCGCGGGTTTCACTTATCATGTTTTACGAGTCTTTCACAGACAACGTCGAAATGGTGCGCGAACAACCGCTGGTCATGGCACGCTGGCTGGCGATCAACACACCGCCAGACGCAACGGTTGCAGTCCACGATGTGGGGATGATGCGCTACCTGGGCGAGCGCACGACGCTCGATATGGTGGGATTGACGACCCCTGGTGCGGCAGACGCCTGGCGTAACGGCCCCGGCGCAGTGGCCGAATTTCTGGACCATACCCGCCCGGATTATGTGGCCGCCTATACCGATGCGCGCGGCCTCAGCTATCTGGCCGCGACCGGCATCTACCGTAACATCGTTTTTCGCGCTGGGCTGCCCTTCCAGCTTGCAGAACTGGTGAGGCGGGGTGAGAGTGTTGCGCTGGCGGGCACGGTTCAGGTGATTGCAGCACCAGACTGGACAGCCGCTGACCGTGCCCCCAGCGTGCAGCAGCGCAGCAGCCTCGTTTACCTCGAAGGGCTGACGCTGGTTGACAGCCTTGATGTTGCAGACCTGAGGGCAGAGCAGCAGCACAGGTATTCCTGGCAGAACGTCTCGCGCGCGCCGGGTTTCCCCACAGAGGTCTACGAGCAGGGTTACCTGGACTGCGATACCTGTGTGGTGCTGGATGGCGGGCGGCGCATCGACGGCCAGGAGACCTTTACACTTGTCACGCGCCCTGGTGAAGACCTGCTCCTGGTCACGCGGGTTCATCCACAGCAGGCTGGCACGATCACGATCGCGGTTGGTGGAACCCCGCAGGCACGCCGCTGGATTCCGGCGCAACCTGGCGCTTGGCTCGAACTCGTCACCCGAATTCCGGCAGAGGCCGTTACCGGGGATCACACTGTCGTCACCATCACGCCGGATGTCCGGGATGGGTACTACATGCCCTACATGCATTGGGCCTACCAGGGGACATTCAGCGCCCATACACCCAGTGGCAGCGCCCTGGCCACCTATCAGGACGGCGCGCTGGCTCTGGCGGCAGCCCAGTGGGAAATCGTCGGCGATGCGCTTTATCTTGACCTCACCTGGTTTACGCCAGAAGCTGCCACCGGGGATTATGTGGTGTTTGTCCACGTCTATGACGATTTGCAGCAGCCGCCCACAGCCCAGGCGGTGGATCGCCGCCTGGGGGGGAATACGCTCCCACCGGGCAATCTGCTGCCGGGATCACTTTCGGATCGATTTGTGGTAGACTTGTCCGGTATTCGTTCGGGACAGCTTGCAATCGGTCTCTATGATCCGGTGACAGGTACACGCTTGTCCCCGATTTCGCACGACACAGGTCTGATCGTGGAGAGTGACCGTTTGTTTCTGGGTGATATTGCGCATGGCAGACGACCTTAAAGCCATATACGAAGCGCTGCTGCGCGCTGAGGCGGAAGGCACGTCCGCCGTTTTGGCGACGGTCATTGCCACCCAGGGGTCTATGCCCCGCCACGCCGGAAGCAAGATGCTGGTGTGGGCAGACGGCGCAATCGTTGGCACGGTGGGGGGTGGCGCGCTGGAGGCACGGGTAATCCAGGAGGCGCTGGCAGCGCTTGCAGACAGACAGCCCCGCCTCCGAAGCTATACCCTCAACAGCCTGGACGACGGCGACCCTGGCCTCTGCGGCGGCACTGCACAGATCTTCATCGAACCGCTGAACGTGCCGCCCACACTGCTGGTGATCGGCGGCGGGCACGTTGGCAGGGCGCTGGCCGAACTGGGCAAGTGGATGTCGTTTCGTGTGGCGCTTTCCGATGATCGTGAAGCGTTCTGCAATCCTGCCTATGCCCCCGGCCTGGATCACTACGTGGTGAGCAGGCCCGCCGAAATCACCTCGAATTTTGTGATCGATTCCCAGACGTATGTCGCGGCGGTCACACGCGGTCTTCCCGTTGATCTGGACTTAATCCCTGCGCTGCTTCAAACACCGGCACCCTACATCGGCTTTATCGGCAGCCGCCGCCGCTGGATGCTGACCATGCAGGCCGTCACAGAGAAATTCCAGATCACCGATTTCAGTCGAATTCGCGCGCCGATTGGTCTAGAATTGCAGGCGGAAACGCCGAAAGAGATCGCGCTAAGCATTATGGCAGAAATTGTCATGGCGCGGCGCGGCGGAACTGGGCTGCCGATGATGTGGCATGGCAGTGAAGGTCAAACACACCATGACGTTTAATTTCTTCAGGGTTGATACGTGAAAATACTTTGCGTGAGCGATACTTCCATGCCGCAGTTGGAGAGCGCAGCCAACCTCCGGCGGCGCTATAACGATATCGAACTTGTGATAAGCTGCGGCGACATGTCATCAGCCTACCTGGAGTTTATTGTTTCTGTACTCAACGTGCCGCTCTTCTTTGTGCGCGGCAATCACGATGAGGGGTACGATGAACGCCCCCCCGGTGGCGAAAACCTCCATCGGAGGATACTCCACTACAATGGGCTGACGTTCGCCGGTCTGGAAGGATCAATGCGCTATAACCTGGGCAAAATCCAGTATACTGAAATGGAGATGTTCGGCATGGTTGTGCAGTTCGGGCCGCAGCTTTATGTCTCCAGGCAGCGCAGAGGATTCGGGGTCGATGTTTTCGTAACACATGCGCCCGCCAGAGGAATCCACGATCAGGAAGATCTGACTCATCTGGGTTTCAAGGCTTTCCTCAATTTTATGCGCTGGTATCGTCCACGCTATATGCTGCATGGCCATGTGCATACCTATGACCGGCGCACAACGACCGAATCTCAGTACCTGGATACGTGCGTCATGAATATTAACCCGTTCACGGTGCTGGAAGTCGATCCGATAGGTTAAGAGAGGTGTGACGTGAACCACACACTTGAGGAAATAATCGCCCGTTTGCGCGCCACAAACCCGCGCGAGAAATGCGTGGGCCTGATGTTGGTTGGCAGGCAGCGGCTTTCGCCGGCACTGGGTCTGGCGGTTCAGGCGCTAAGCGATGATAACGACGATGTGCGCGCGATGGCGGCGTGGGCGCTCGACCGTCTCAGCAGCCCGGTAACCGTTCCGGCGCTCATTGAGGCGCTCTATGATCCCGTGTTTGGCGTGCGTTCGAACGCCAGTTGGGCGCTGGTGCATCTGGCGCAGCGCCTGATTCCTGAGATCGTCGTCGCCGATGTCGTGGATGTGCTGCGCGACCGCCGCAGCGGGGAAGCACGCCAGATGGCACACATTACCCTACAGTACATTGGCGGCACAATGGCCGAAGACGCCATCCGTCGCTACTGGCCTGACGAAGAAAACTAGGTTCTGTTTACAGGCCGCCATGCGCGCTGAAACAGGCGCAAACGTCAACAGACCCTGGTGAGTCGCTTGTATTGAGCATTTCCATGGTTTACGCTCAAAATAAGGCGCTGCTTATGCCAGATGACCCACGAACAGAGCGCGTTACAGGACAGTTTCCGCTGCCTGGCAGCCTGAGGTGCATCAAAGCCCTAACCGCTCTTGTAGAGATACCTGTTAGAGATACCTGTAAGGATTATGCAGTTATGACGTGGACACGGTACTACTCCGCTGCGACCCTCAACGATGCCCTGACCCTGCTTGCACAAAACGTGGGTCGCGCCCGCATTATCGCAGGCGGTACCGATTTGCTGATTGAGCTTGAACGTCACCAGCGCCCAGGTGTAGAAACCCTGATAGACATCAGCCGTGTGCCGGGCCTGGACCACATCACCCTGGCAGATGGCCGGTTTACACTCGGCCCGCTGGTCACCCATAACGATGTGGTGGCGCATGCCGGTCTGCGCCAGTATGCGCTGCCGCTGGCACAGGCAGCCTGGGAAGTGGGCGCACCGCAGATCCGCAATCGCGGCACCATCGCCGGGAATGTCATTACCGGCTCACCTGCCAACGATACGATTGCGCCGCTGCTGGCGCTGGACGCCGCCGTTACGCTGACGAGCAGCGCAGAAGGGATGCGCACGGTCACACTAGCCGACTTTTATAGTGGCCTGCGCCGCACCGTGATGCGCCCGGACGAAATCCTGACGGCCATTCATATCCCGGCGATGCGAGAGACACAGCGCGGCGCGTTTCTTAAGCTTGGGCTTCGGCGCGCTCAGGCCATTTCCGTCGTCAATATCGCTGTTGTGCTCACATTCGAGGGCGAAACCGTCAGCGAGGCCGCGCTGGCCTATGGCAGTGTTGCGCCCACGGTTGTGCGGGTCGCGGAGGCAGAGCGTGTGCTCATCGGCCAGCCGCTTACCGAACAGCGCATGGTTGAGGCGGCCCATGCTGCCGCTGCCGCGCTTAAGCCAATAGACGACATACGCAGCACAGCAGCTTATCGCAGCGAAATGGTGAAGGTCCTCACCGTGCGTGCGCTGCGTCAGCTTGGCAGAGATACACTGCCGCAGCGGCCCGTGATGTTGTGGGGTGCCCGCAGCCGCCCACCACTGACCCACACTATCCTGCACGAAAACGGGTCGGTGGACGGGCAGACAATCGACACGCTGGTGAACGGGCAGCGTTTGCGCGTGCCCACCGGGCAGGGCAAAACCCTGCTGCGCTGGCTGCGCGAGGATATCGGCCTCGTCGGTACCAAAGAAGGCTGTGCAGAAGGGGAATGCGGCGCTTGTACCGTCTTTCTTGACGGCGCGGCGGTTATGGCCTGTATGGTTCCGGCACCGCGTGGGCACGGCGCAGAAATCGTCACGGTCGAAGGGTTGGCTGCGGAGCGCGATGGCACCCTGCACCCAATTCAGCAAGCATTTATTGAAGAAGGTGCGGTACAATGTGGGTATTGTACCCCCGGTTTCCTGATGTCTGGCGCGAAACTGCTCGAAGAACACCCACAACCTACGCAGGCGCAAATTCAACAGAGCATCAGTGGCAACCTCTGCCGGTGTACCGGGTATTATAAAATCGTTAGCGCATTTATCAAGGCAAGTGAAACAGGCCAAACCGAGGAAGGAAAAGCAGCGTTATGATGACGGATGAAGATTATAAAATGAAGGTTGCGAAAAAAGTTTCGATCCGTGCGTTTCTGCCGGTCATCGGGCTTTTTCTCATCGTATGCCTGGGTGTGATCGCCTTTATTCTGGGCCAACCGCTGAATAACCAGTTCGGCGCGTCGCTCAATATCCCATACACGGAAACCGGCGATCTGATCTTCAGCGCGGTTGTGTTTGGCATCGGCATCCTTTTGCTGGGGCTGGTTTTCGCGGTATTTGCCCCCAAACCGCCCAAAATGATCAACGAGCGCAAGCTAGACCGTGAGCGCAAAGCGCTTCATGCGGAGGCAAAGGCCCGCAAGCAGGCGCGTGAACAGGCAAAGGTTAAAATGGCCCGCGAACGCAAGGCCAGTGCTCAGCAGAACAAGAAATAGCCGTTCTTCATCGTGTACAGCGTGAGGGGTGCATTTTGAAGATGCGCCTCTTTTTTTATAGAATAGAGGAGTGGTTCTCCTAAGGTTGTAGAGCATGACGTCGAAAACAATCGCAATTGGCACCTCTGTGCGGCGGATTGATGCGCGGGGGAAAGTCACCGGCGAAACACCGTATCCTGGCGACCTTGATATTGAGGGCCAGCTCTGGATGAAACTGCGCTTCAGTGACCGTGCGCACGCGCGTATTGTCGCGGTCGATACCGGTGCCGCAGAAGCGCTTTCCGGTGTCGTCGCGGTGTTTACAGCCAAAGATGTCCCCAACAACAGCTATGGTCTGATTATCAAGGATCAACCCGTGCTGTGCGGACCCGGCAGCAGCACGCCAGCGGCGGATGTCGTGCGCTGCTATGCGGACTGTATCGCGGTGGTGGTGGCAGAGACCGAAGCAATCGCTGCCGAAGCTGCACGGTTGATCCAGGTTACCTACGAAGATCTGCCGACCGTTTTTGAGCCGCACAGCGCAATGCAGGACGGCGCTGTGCAGCTCCATGCGGACTATCCCAACAATATCCTCAGCCATTTTCGCATCCGCAAAGGCAGCATGGAAGCCGGTTGGGCTGAAGCAGATGTGATCGTTGAAGGTGAATATCACACCGGCTATCAGGAACACGCCTATTTGCAGCCGGAAGCCGGACTTGGCTATTTGGACCCGGAAGGACGTGTGACGGTGGTCGTCGCGGGGCAGTGGGTCCACGAGGATCTGTGGCAGATTTCGCATGCGTTAAACCTGCCCGAAGACCGCGTGCGCGTGATTTATCCGGCCATTGGCGGGGCGTTTGGCGGGCGCGAGGATATGTCCGTTCAGATCGTGCTGGCCCTGGCTGTATGGAAGCTGAAGCGACCGGTGAAAATCATCTGGAGTCGTGAGGAGTCTATCCTCTACCACCACAAGCGACACCCGATTACGATTCGGACGCGCTGGGGGGCACGCCGCGACGGGCGTATTGTGGCACAGGAAGCCGAGGTGGTTGGGGATGCGGGTGGCTATGCCTACACGAGCACCAAAGTGCTGGCCAACGCAGGGTTGATGGTCAGCGGTCCTTACGAAGTCCCGAACGCGCACATCGATATCTATGCCGTCTATACCAACAACATCCCGACGGGCGCATTTCGTGGTTTTGGCGCGCCGCAGGCTGCCTTGGCGGCAGAGGGGCAGATCAATAAACTGGCCGCTGCGCTGAAGATGTCGCCTGTCGAAGTCCGGCTCATAAACAGCATCCACGAAGGCAGCATCCTCAGCGTGGGTACCCCGCTGCCCCCAGGTGTTTCGATGCCGGAAGTCATCGAAACATGCGCGCGCGAAAGCTTCTGGCTGCGGGATGAACTTGGCAGGTGGCAGCGGAAGACATCCGAAACACCTGGCAGTGCTGCCTTGCGGCGCGGCGTGGGGCTGGCCTGTGGCTTTAAGAACGTAGGCTATTCCTTTGGTTTTCCAGAGCGTTCCTGGGCCAGCATCGCCCTGTACGGTTCGAGCGAAATTGACCAGGTGGTGGTTCGGCAGGTGGGGGCGGATGTGGGCCAGGGGGCCCACACCGTTATTGCGCAGATGGCGGCAGAGGCCGTCGGCGTGCCGCTGGAGCGGGTACGCCTGCTGACCCATGACACAGCGCACGGCGATTCTGCAGGCAGTGCCTCTGCCTCGCGCATGACCTTTATGGCGGGCAACGCCCTGCGCGGCGCGGCAGAGCTGGCATTGGCCGCCTGGAAACACGAAGAACGGCCCGCCGTCGGCACATTCGAATATCGCCCACCTAGAACGACCATGTATGACCCGCAAACAGGCAAAGCAGAACCGAATTATGCCTATGGCTACACGGCGCAGGCGGTCGAGGTCGAAGTGGATGTTGAAACCGGTCTCATTCGTCTGGTGCGGGTCGTCTCGGCCCACGATGTTGGCAAAGCCATCAACCCGCAGCAGGTTCAGGGGCAGGTCGAGGGTGCGGTGGTACAGGCGCAGGGTTACACGCTCATCGAAAACCTGGTTTCGCGCGAGGGGCGCATTCTGAACCCGTATCTGTCAACGTATCTGATCCCGACCATTCTGGATATCCCGGATGAAGTCCGTTCTGTGATCCTGGAACATCCCGATCCTCTTGGGCCGTGGGGAGCGCGCGGCATGGCGGAAATGCCGCTGCTGCCCACCGCCCCGGCGGTGGCCGCAGCGGTTTATGATGCGACTGGTGTATGGTTAGATGAAATTCCGATGACGCCCGACAAAGTTGTGATGGCGCTGCGTGCGCATGGGTTAGGAGTAATTTAGGGCGTGAACCTCAGTGAAGCACTCGGTGTGGTGCGCGGAGACGTAATTTCCTTAATTGGCGCAGGGGGCAAGACGTCACTGCTGATCGGCCTCGGCTATGAGCTGGCGGAAGCTTCATGGCGCGTGTTGGCGACCAGTACTGTTGATATCGACTCCCAGCAACTGGAAGTCATGCCGCGCGCGCTGCCTGTGGCCGCGGGCTTAGATGCCATCTCTGTAGCCCTCACCGAGGACCGCTTTGTCTTTCTCTACCGTTCGATTCAGCGCGGCAAAGTACACGGCCTTTCCCCTGCGGAGATCACGCGCCTCCTGGATGGGGTGGACTCCGATGTGCTGCTCATTGAAGCGGACTGTGCAGATAATCTTCCGTTGAAGGCTCCATTCTCAGACGAACCGCAGATCCCGCCCGAAACCTCGCTTGTCATCCCGTTGGTATCAATGTCCGTGCTTGGCCAACCACTGGACAGCGACCATGTCTACAACGCAGATGCCATCATCGAGCGTTACGGGTTTTCCAGGGGCGCGCCGGTGAAATCCGCATGGGTGGCGCAGGTCCTGCGCGATGAAGTGCTGGGGCTGCGCGGCGTTCCAGATGACGTGCGTGTCATATCGTTTATCAACCAGAGTATCCCCAAAGGGTATGGCAGAGGGCGTGCCCGCATGATTGCGCGCCTTGTGCTGCGTTCGCCACGCGTACACGGGGTGGTGGTAGGCTCGGTACGCGCCGCCGAGCCGGTGTATGAGGTGCAGCGACCGGTGGGCGCGGTGGTGCTGGCGGCAGGACTATCAACCCGCATGGGCCAGCCCAAAGTGCTTCTGCCGTGGTCTGGTCGCCGCACCATCATCGAGCACATCATAGACCAGTTGATCAAATCCCGCCTGGATCATATTACGCTGGTCACCGGTCACCATGCCAAGGAAGTCAAGCAGGTCGTGAAGCCGTTGGCCGTGAACGTTGTCTACAATCGCGCTTACAAGACCGGGGAGATGCTCTCCTCCCTTCAGGCCGGACTGCGCGCCCTTCCAGAGAATATCGCTGCGGCGTTGGTGGTGCTTGGTGATCAACCGTCCATTCAACCCAAAGTCATTTATCAGTTATTGAACGCCTATGCCGAAGGGAAAGGGGATCTGATTGTGCCAAGTTTTGAGCGGCGGCGCGGCCATCCCGTACTCATCGGACGGCGTTACTGGCCTGAACTGCTCTCCATGCCCACCACCATAACACTGCGCGATTTCTTCAATACTTACAATGATCGTATCGCTTATGTAACGGTCGATAACGACAGCATTCTGCGCGATGTTGATACCCCGCACGATTACCAACAGGAACGCTGGCGGCAGTAACGCGCCGTCCCGCAAGCGGCTTGTGTGCCTGATGAGCACCACACGTTGCGGCGAATGCAGGGTGCGCTGGCGTACCCGTGTGCGCCGTGCTGCCGCGTTAACGGAAGAGCACCTGTACAGTTAGCCGACCCAGAATGAGTTCTTCGCCCTTCCGTATCTGGGTTGGCGTGTTCGGTTCCAGGCGTTTGCCAGAGACAAACGTCCCATTCGTGCTGCCGAGGTCGGTGACAAGCAGTTTGTCGCCTTCAACATGTAAGCTGGCGTGTTCACGCGATACCCCGCGATCCAGTGCGCCATAAGGGGTCAGATCAACATCCGGCATCGTCCGCGCGCGGATATCGGCTCGTCCCAGAATGACACGTTTCTCATCTTCCATCAGCAGGCGCTCCACCATACCGCGCACCACCAGAATGATCTCGCGGCGATCGGTCACAAACAGGGAGTCGCTTACGGGGGCAGGATCGTTGGCGCGGCGCGGCCCCTGGCGTGGAATAATGCTCGTGTCTACTTTGGTGCCTGTATTGAGGCGCGCAGTGCCCACACCCCGGTCTGATGCTGCCGCGGCGGGTGGCGGTGTGTTTGCGGCAGGTGCGGCCGGGTCTGTCGCGGGTGAATCCGCCGCCGCATCGTTCGTACTCTGGGGGCCGTTCTCGCCGCTTTCGCCCGCTGGCTGTGCAGAACCAGCA
>CAZQIJ010000012.1:0-28397 GCA_964592955.1 uncultured Anaerolineaceae bacterium | reverse complement strand
CCCACCCCGCGTTGGGGAGGACATCGCCGCTGAGGTGCGTGAGATTACGAATCCACAGGTAATCCAGGCGGGCACGTCGCATTGTCTGCACGAAGGTCATGCTGCGGGCTGCCGCGCGTTCTGCCAGCGGGTCAATGAACCCCTCAGATGCAATACGCCGGATGAGGTCAGAATCCGGGACATGGTTGAACGTCCCCCCGATCACGGTGCGTCCGAGAATGCCATCGGGATGGTCAAGGCGAATCCTGGTGAGAATTTCCAGAAGCTGCTGGAACTGTTCCTGCTCCTGCTCAGGAATCGTGGCACTGCCGCCTTCCCACAACAGCCCTAACCACGTGTTATACACCGTGATAATGCCGTCATCGGGCCGCACCTGAAGCCGCTGTACACCGGTCTGCTGCCCGAGGCTGGACAGGAGTGCGCCCTCATCGAAAACGATTTCCACTTTAGAGAGCACGGCAAGCCCCTGAAGCCCCTCATTGGTGGGGAAGAAGCGCACATCCATGCCAAGCTCGCGCGCCAGCCACAACGCCTGATCCACACCAAAACTCGTTAACCGCCCTGTCTCCACTTCCTGAAGCAGCACAATCTGCGCGCCGCTGAAACTGATTGTGTAGGCGATGTCTTCCAGGCTGTAGCGGAAAAACTCGTTGTAACCGGCGTGAATATTGTAGGTGGCAATACGCAGGGTATCGGCATTTCTGACAGCCTGAACAACCGGTGGACGGGCGAAGTAGGCGGCGGTAAGGCAGCCCGCGACAACCAGCACCAGCCCTGCCAGAGAGTGGGAAAGCGTTCCACCCGTCCAGGGCACACGCAGGTTCATCTGGAGCATCGGCAGTGCGGCCACAAACACGGCCAGCAGCAGCACCGCCAGCCCTAACCCGCGAAACCCGCGCAGCAGGGGTGGAATGATATCATTCAGAAACGCAAGCTGCGGAGCCATATCGCGCACGTAAGCATATTCATAGGTGAAGAGGTCGAACAGCACAAACATCAACAACATCAGCACGCCGCCAATGAGCCACAGCCCGCTGAGGTTGCGTTCGCGTTCCGCCTGAGGACGAATAAGCCACCACCACAACAGGCTGATGCACAACTGCGCAATCACCAGCGCGCCGCCAGCCATTGCGGCTTGTGTGCGCGCGCCGAAGACCTGCCGCAGCACTTCACCCGCAGATCCTTCCACATCAGCGAAGAGATTCGCCAGACCCGACTGGCCAAAACGCATGCCGAAGACCAGCAGCAGGGCGATAATGAGCATCCACACCCAACCGCGCACACTGTGATCAAACAGGGTGATAAAGCCGTGTGCCCGCCGCCGCACCCAGGGCATGACGGGCAAAAGGGTGGCAGCCAGCACAAACGGGACAAACAGGGTGTAATCGGTATTGGCGCGCGAGGCTATTGCATTCGGCAGTGCCAGCAGTGCCAACTGCAGGAAGAGCATTGCCCCCATCGCCAGACCTGAAACAGGCGGCATGAGGTGCGGCGTGCCGTGCCCGCTGACTGCGTAATTGCGCAGCACCAGCACCGCCAGCAGCAGCGAAAGGATAAGCTGCGCGATGGCGAACCCTGGCTGCCATGTTGGGTCAAGGGTATTGCCAAAAGCGCGAAAGACCTGGTCCAGGCCAAACCCCAGAACGAACAGGTACGGGAACATCTCTGCGCGGTGGCGAATACTCAGCACAATGTAGAAGAGGCTCATGCCGATGGTTAAGGTCGCTGCAGAGACAGGATGAATGCCAGCGCCAAAAGCAGCAAGACGGCCCAGGGCGACCGCGATTCCGGCCACCGCCATAAGCTGCCGGACACGCCCAAAGACGACAGCCAGCAGGGGCAGCGCCAGCATATAGACCAGCAGGGTCAGTTCGGCGCTGGCTGTGGCCGGTGACACCAACCCCGGCACCTGCGGATCCACCTGGTTCAGGTCAATGGCGGCGTAAATTGTGGCGCTGCTAAGGAGTGCATACAGGGAACCGATCAGGTAGCGCAGCGACTGAACAAAGAACAGCCCTAGTAGAGCCGCCTCAACGAAAAACAGGGATCTGGAAACAGCACGCACGGCGTTCTCCGCAGGTTAAAGGCGCTGTACAAAGTCTACTTCAGGTGTATAATCGCGCAAATCTGTCCGGCTGCCGGAAGGATCAGTGATGCAAGATGTAACAACAATTTTGACCGGCGGCACGGTCATTACGATGAACGATCAGTTTGAAGTCATCCAGGACGGTGCGCTGGCCATCCTCGACGATCGAATTGTCGGCATTGGCACGGCAGAACAGATCGCGCAGCGCTACCAGTCGCAGGATACCGTCCACTGCGCCGGGAAGTACATCCTCCCCGGCCTGATCAACCTGCACACGCATGTTCCGATGACGCTGCTGCGCGGGATGTCTGACGACAGCCGCCTCGATGTATGGTTGACGGGCTATATCATGCCAACAGAACGGGAATTTGTCAGCCCAGAGTTTTGCCGCCTGGGCACTTCGCTGGCCTGTGCAGAGATGATTCGCGGCGGCGTGACGACCTTTGTTGAGATGTACTATTTCGAGAGCGACATCGCGGCGGCGACGGCAGAGGCCGGACTGCGGGCGGTTCTGGGGGAGACAATCCTGAAATTCCCCGCGCCTGATGCAGAATCGTACGAAGACAGCCTGGCCTATACGCGTGAGTTTATTCAGAAATGGCGCGGACATCCGCTGATTACACCGGCGGTCGCACCCCATGCCCCATACTCAAATACTCAGCCTATTCTGGAAAAGTGCCGCGATCTGGCACTCGAATTTGATGTGCCCTTAATGATCCACGTGGCGGAAACCCGCCAGGAACTGGACGACCACGTCGCGCAGTATGAGCAGTCGGTGGTGCATTGGCTGAACAGCTTTAACTTCTTCAGGGCCAAAGTTCTGATGGCGCATTGCGTTTGGATTGACGAAACCGAAATGCGTGTGATTCGTGAGAAGGGCGCTTCAGTGGCGCACAATCCCACAGCGAACCTGAAGCTGTCCAGCGGCATTGCGGATGTTACCCAGATGCTGGACTCTGGGGTGACGGTGGGCATCGGTACCGATGGGCCGGGAAGTAATAATGACCTGGATATGTTTGAGGAAATGCGGCTGGCAGCACTCCTGGCCAAGACGCAGTCCGGTAATCCGACCGCACTCCCGGCGAAACAGGCGCTGTTGATGGCCACCCGTTTAGGGGCAAAGGCCATTCACCTCGAAGAGAAAACCGGCAGTCTGGAGGTGGGCAAACAGGCCGACCTCATTGTGCTGGACGCCCATGTTTTGCATGGGGCACCGCAGTTCACCTTCAACCCTGAGGCGGTTTATTCGCAGATTGTATACACCAGCAAAGCAGCCGATGTGGCGCACACCATGTGCAACGGGCGCTGGCTGATGCGCGACCGTGCGCTGCTCACGCTGCAACCTGCCGAACTCCAGGCCAGTGCCCAGGTCTATGCGGACAAAATCGGCACCTTCCTCTCCGCACATCAGTCTGATGTGCTCAGCAAACTGGTCGCCATCAGCGGCGGGCTGGAACGCAGCGAAAGTTTTGAGGTTCAGGTGAAAGCCATCCTGCGCGATCCGTCTGCCATCGAAGAACTCTTCGACCATCAGGACGTGGAGATCCTTCGCCACAACCATTACCGCCAGTACGATACCTACTTCCTGTTTGATGACCCCAAAAAAGGGCGGGTGCGCTACCGTGAAGACGATAAGCTGAATGAGGATGGGGATGTGCGCGAGGTGCGCACCCGCCTGACGTTTACGTCTACCGGCAAGGAACGCGAATTTGATAACACCGTGCTGCTTTCGCATTCCCGGT
The DNA here is from genome assembly GCA_964592955.1 of uncultured Anaerolineaceae bacterium. Classification (GTDB taxonomy): domain Bacteria; phylum Chloroflexota; class Anaerolineae; order Aggregatilineales; family Phototrophicaceae; genus CAZQIJ01. The sequence goes on along the minus strand of CAZQIJ010000012.1, from coordinate 24,569 downwards.
TCATCGCCCCTGCAGATCGTCCGCTGCGTTTCTACCAGGAATACTTTAAGGCGGATCGCCAGCGGGTGCTGAAGAAAGAACGGCGTCGCTGGCGTATCCTGTACCAGGACGTGTTGTTTTTCGTCAATGTGGACCGCGTGCTTGAACCATCCCTGCCTGGCACGTTCCTGGAAATCAAGAGCCGCACCTGGTCACTTACAGATGCAGAGACGAAGGCAGCCCGCATTCAGCAGATGCTGGCGCTGATGGGCGTTTTGCCCGCCGATATCGTCAAGGCCGATTACCTGGAAATGCAGGATATCGCGGACTAGCCTTACCCGTTTCTTGAGGAGCTGCAACGCGTGAATTATACACACGAAGATTATAAGCGGGCTGTTGAGGTGATTCGCAGCCACATGTCACATACACCGCGCATCGGGCTTGTGCTGGGTTCGGGACTGGGGGGGCTGGCCGATGAACTCGCGAATGCGGTAACAATCCCCTACGACTCGATCCCCGGATGGCCCGTCTCAACCGTACACGGTCATGGCGGAAAACTGGTGATTGGCGAGCTGGAAGGCAAAGCGGTGCTGTGCCAGCAGGGACGCGCGCACTTCTACGAAGGTTACTCGATGTCGCAGGTGACATTTGCCATCCGTGTGATGCACCTGCTTGGAATAGAGACCGTCATTCTTACGAATGCCGCGGGCGGCCTGAACCCGAATTTTCGGGCAGGGGATGTCATGCTCATCACGGATCACATCAACCTGCCGGGCATGACGGGGCAGAATCCGCTGATGGGACCCAACGACGAGCTGTTCGGGCCGCGCTTTCCCAGCATGACCCGCGCCTATGACCGTGAATTGATCCAGCGGACCTGTGACCTGACCCAGAACGGCGTTCCGGCGGTCAGGACCGGGGTCTACATCGGGCTGTCTGGCCCTACGTATGAAACACCGGCAGAAATCCGTATGATGCGCACGCTGGGGGCCGATGCGGTCGGCATGTCCACCGTCCATGAGGTGGTCGTGGCGCGCCACGCGGGGATGCGGGTGCTGGCGTTCTCCGGAATTACCAATATCGCCATTGATGATCCGGACACCCCGGCAGAAACCAACCATGAAGAAGTGCTGGAGGTGGGCCGGATTATCGTTCCTAAACTCACACAACTGATTAAAGGGGTCGTGAAGGCACTGTGATCGGGCTGGTCAACCTCATCCAACAGATCGCGCCGGGCCTGTACGTTTTTATTGCCATTGGCATGGTCTTAATGCTGCGCTCGCTGATGATGAACCGCAGCCTGTACCGCCGCACCCTGTTCGAACTGGAACGCGACATCGCGCGCTACAGCCAGGGGAATGCGGTGACGGGGCTGGTGCTGCTGCTGGAAACGATGCTGTTTGTTGCAGGTATCCAGACGGTTGTGGCACCCACCCTGCAGGCCGTTGAAGCGCAGCAGCAGAACGCCGCTGTGATTGAGGTTGACGAACCGTTTTATACCCCCACACCGCAGCCACTGGCGACTTTCAACATAGACACCAGCGGTATTAACCTTGTGCCTACCGATCCGTCGCTCAACATCCGTCTGACACCCATTCCTACGGCCACACAGGTAGGGACGATCATCCCAAATGCCCCGACGCCGGTGGACTGCACCAGCGGCAACGCCAGCCTGCACATTCCTGCTAACGGTCAGCGTGTTTACCAGATTATTGAGGTGCAGGGCACAGCGTCCATCGATAACTTCGCGTTCTACCGCCTTTAGCTGCGCGGGGGGCCGTTTCCGAATTACACGGTGCTGCTGCAAAGCGACCAACCGGTGCGTGAACGAGGATATCTGGGGCATTTTGTGCCAAGCTCTGATTACGAAACCGGGCTGTACCAGTTCCGGCTCACGGTTTTCGACATCAACGGTGAACTCAAGGCATCGTGCACCAGCAATATCTATATTACCGAACCGGTTCCAACACCCACGCCAATCGGACAATAAGCGCACGCCAGACGCGGATAAGGCCATGGAACTCCCTGCACTCGGATTAATCGGTACCGGCAAAGTCGGCAGCACATTGGCACGGTTGTGGCCATCGCGGCTCGTCGCGATCAGCAACCGCACACCTGCCCGCGCCCAGCGACTGGCCTCTGAGATGGGTGTACCCGCAGTGCCGATGGAAGATGTGGTGATCGCTGCTGATCTGGTTGTGCTGGCGGTTAGCGATCGCGCGATCCCTGACGTTGTGCAAACCCTCACAGGCTGCCGTTGGGCGCAAAAAGGGGTTATCCACACCTCTGGGGTCCACACGCGAGACAGCCTGCGCTTGCTTGCCGAACGCGGTGCCATGACCGGCAGCCTGCATCCCGCGTATCCGTTTGCCGGGGATACAACGCCAGACGCGCTGCACGGCATTACATTTGCGCTTGAGGCTGAGGATGCGGCGCTGCACGGCTGGCTGAGCGCACTTGTTGAGATGGTCTCTGGCCGCGCCCTGTGGCTTTCCCCAACCCAGAAAGCGCTGTATCACGCGGCTCTGGTGATCGCCAGTAATTACACAGTGACCCTCTACGCCATCGCGGAAAGCCTTCTGAAAGACCTGGGCGCAGACATGCCCGCCGCAACCCTTAATGCCCTGGTTGGGGCAACGGTTGAGAACCTGCGGGTGAAAGGCATCCCGAACGCGCTGACAGGGCCGCTCGTTCGGGCCGATACCGGAACCCTTACACTGCATCTGGACGCGCTGCGCCAGGCCGACCCCGCACTGGCCGACCTGTATCGCCAGTTGGCGCGGCTGTCTTACCCGATGCTGGCAGCACGCGGAGTCGCTGTAGAGCAGATCGAGACCGCGCTAAAGCCGACTATTGCGCCTGACACAGCGAATTGAGAGCAAACGTGACAAGAATAACGATTCGTGACGTACAGAAAATGAAAGCGGACCGTGAGCCGATTGTGATGCTGACGGCTTACGATGCCAACAGCGCCCGCATTAGCGAAGCGGCTGGCGTTCCGGTAGTGCTGGTGGGCGACTCCCTGGGGATGGTGGTTCAGGGGCATAGTTCCACGATCCCGGTCAAACTGGAACACATGATTTATCACAGCGAAATCGTCGTCCGTGTTACCGGGCGTCCGCTGATTATCGGCGATCTGCCATTTCTGAGCTACAACATCAGCCCGGAACAGGCACTGACCAACGCAGGACGGCTGATGCAGGAAGCGGGTGTGGGCGCGGTGAAGCTGGAAGGTGGTGAAGCCATTGCCCCCACAATTGCGCGGGTGGTTAAGGCAGGGATTCCGGTGATGGCGCACATCGGGATGACGCCGCAAAGTGTCAACCAGTTCGGTGGTTTCCGCGTTCAGGGGCGCGAGATCCAATCCGCGCGCCAGCTCATGCGGGATGCGCTTGTCGTCCAGGAAGCGGGCGCGTTTGGCGTAGTGCTGGAACTGGTGCCGGGGCCACTGGCAGCATTCGTCTCTCAGAAACTCGTGATCCCTACCATTGGAATTGGGGCGGGTGTGGGCTGCGATGGTCAGGTGCAGGTCTTCCACGACATCCTGACCCTGGCCGGTGAATTTCTGCCGCGCCACGCCAAGCAGTATGTGAATGCAGGCGAAATGATGCGCGACGCCATCAGCCAGTATGTGGCAGACGTGCGCGAACGCCGCTTTCCCACAGAAGCGCACGCATTTGGACTCAGCAATGACATCCTGGACGTGCTTCAGGACGAATTCCGGTAATTACAGCAGCAAGGATGCAGACAATGCAGATCGTAGAAACGGTGGTGGAACTGCGCGCGGTACGCCAGGCCGTGCAGGGTCTGGCAGGGCTTGTGCCCACAATGGGCGCGCTGCATGCAGGTCATATCGCCCTTGTTGAGCAGGCGCGCCGCGACAACGAGAGTGTGATCGTGAGCATTTTCGTCAACCCTGCGCAGTTCGGCCCCAATGAAGATCTGAGCGCCTACCCACGCAATCTCCCGCGTGACCTTGAGTTGCTGCAAGCGGCAGGTGCCGATGTCGTGTTTACGCCAAGCCCAGAGCTTATCTATCCGCCAGCGTTCCAGACGTACATCGAAGTTGGGGACATCGCCACCGGGCTTGAAGGAGATCACAGACCAGGGCACTTCCGCGGGGTGGCGACTGTCGTCGCCAAATTATTCAACCTCACTCAACCGCACACCGCGTACTTCGGCCAGAAAGACGCGCAGCAGGTCGCGGTGATTCGGCGTATGGCAGCCGATATGAATTTCCCGGTCACCATCCACGTACACCCTACCGTGCGCGAAGCAGACGGACTGGCCATGAGTTCCCGCAACGCATACCTGACGGCAGAACAGCGCGCGGCGGCACCAGCGCTCTACCGGGCGCTTAGCGCTGCCGCTGAACGTTATGCACAGGGCGAACGCGACCCGCACACCCTGCGCGAAATCATGCGCACCGTGCTGGAAGAGGCACCACTGACCCAGGTTGAATACATCTCTGTGGCGGATGCGCAAACCCTGCGTGAGCTGGCCACACCCCACAGCAGGCCTCTTCTGCTGTCGCTGGCGGCGCGGGTGGGGCGGGCACGTCTGATCGATAATCTGCTTCTGCCCATCGACCTGAACAAAACACCCTCACAAACGCTGGGATTACCGTAGTACAATAGCGTTTAAGATTTCTTAAATGTGTGTACGTGCTTGAAAGGACAATTCCTGATGTTTAGCAACCTGCCGGGCGATCCGCGTGAGGCGCTGGATTGGACAATTGATGAATTCCGCCCTTACGCGGAAGACTTGCTCTCGCGAGAAATCACGCCGGATACGGCTGAGCAGTGGCTGCGCGATTGGACGGCCCTGGCCGCGTTCGCCAGCGAAGTGCTTAACCGCGTTTATGTGGCGACCACACTCGATACGACAGATACCGCCGCCGCAGAGCGGTTCGAGCGATTCAACGCGAAGGTTATGCCGGAACTGCGCAAGTACGAATTCCGGCTGACCGGGAAGTTCGTTGCCAGCCGCTTCGAACCAGAGGGGTTTACAGTTCCGCTGAAGCATATGCGCAAAGAGATTGAGCTGTTCCGCGAAGACAACCTGCCCCTGTTCACGCAGGAAAGCAAGCTGACGCAGGAATATGACCGGGTCATCGGCGCGCAGACTGTTGAATGGGAAGGCGCTGAAGTTACGCTGCGAAAGCTGGAGCCAGTGCTGGCCGAACCGAACCGCGAACGTCGCGAAAAAGCGTGGCGACTTACGATGGAGCGCCGCCTTGCCGACCACGCCGCCCTTAACGAAATATGGAAGAAATTCATGGCGCTGCGCGGGCAGATCGCCAGAAACGCGGGTTATGACAATTACCTGGACTACCGGTGGCGCGCGATGGGGCGTTTTGACTACACGCCGGAAAACAGCGTGAGCTTCCAGAACGCGATTGAAGAAGTTGTGGTGCCTGCCGCACAGCGCCTTTATGCGCGCCAGCAGCAGCGCTTGGGGTTATCGTCCCTGCGCCCCTGGGACCTCGAAGTGGACGCGCAAAACCGCGAGGCGCTGCGTCCATACACAACCACTGAACAGCTTGAACAACATACCGAGTCCATCTTCTCTAAGGTGGATCCTCAGCTTGGGGCATACTTCAGCACAATGCGCGCAGACAGCCTGCTTGACCTCGACAACCGCAAAGGCAAAGCACCCGGCGGCTACTGTACAGACTTTGCGGTCGTCAAGCGCCCGTTTATCTTCATGAACGCGGTTGGTATCCATGACGACGTGCAAACGCTGCTTCACGAAGGCGGCCACGCCTTCCACGTCTTCGAAAGCGCGGCGCTGCCCTATGTACACCAAATGAATGTGCCGATGGAGTTTGCTGAGGTTGAGTCAATGTCCATGGAACTGCTCGGCGCGCCCTATCTGGGAGCGGATCAGGGTGGGTTATACGATGCGGCAGATGCAGTGCGGGCGCGGGTGCAGCACCTGGAGAATCTGATCAGGTTCTGGCCATACATGGCGGTCGTGGATGCCTTCCAGCACTGGGTGTATGCGAATCACGAGGCGGCCAGCGATCCTGCGAACTGTGACGCAAAATGGGCCGAACTCTGGGATCGCTTCATGGTGGGGATAGACTATAGCGGTCTGGAAGACATCAAGAAGACGGGCTGGCACCGCAAGCTTCACATCTTCCAGGTTCCGCTTTACTACGTGGAGTATGGGCTGGCACAATTGGGTGCAGTGCAGGTGTGGGCAAACTCGCTTAAGAACCAGTCGGCAGCAGTTGCCCACTATCGTAAGGCATTGTCCCTGGGAGGCACAGCGACCCTGCCGGAACTGTTTGAGGCTGCCGGTGCAAGGTTTGCATTTGATGCGGGAACGCTGGCCGAGGCGGTGCGGTTGGTGGAAGACACCATAAACGCCCTTGACCCTGCGTAAGCCGTACCAGCAATCAGCTAACCAGGCACAGCCACGAAAGCGATGCTGCCCCCACACCATGACTGTGCCTGTACGCAGGCAGGATTCAAAAAACCCGGTCAAATGACCGGGTTTTTGTGCCGACGGTGAGAGTCGAACTCACACTCCCGTAAGAGAACTACGCCCTGAACGTAGCGCGTCTGCCAATTCCGCCACGTCGGCTGATAGATGTCATTGTAGCAAAAAACGCATGGGTGTCAAGCATCGATTGCCCCATTGCCCCAGGATCAAAGCCTGGCGCGAAGGTCAGTCTCCTGTGTCGGTGCCGTCCGGTATTTGTGTCTGGATGAACGCTGGCATCCCCTCAACATAAACCGTGCGGCTGGGAAAGGCAATATTAAGCCCCATTGTTTCGACAATATCCATCACGGCGAGGTTGACCTTCTCCTGCTCCAGATGAAATTCCCCCCAGTCCGCTTTCCACACATAGGCGCGCACCAGCACGTTGAGCGCACTGTCACCAAACCCCATAAAGTAGACCTGTACCGACTGAGGATCCACAGTCGGGTGGGCGCGCAGCATATCGCGCAGGCGCTCCAGCAGTTCACGCATCTGGGCACTGGTCGTCTCATAGGTGACCCCTAACGTGTAATCCACGCGGCGCTTAACCAACCGCGACCAGTTCAGAATGGTGCTTTGCGCCAGTTTGTTGTTGGGTATGAAAACGACAGCCTGATCGAGCTGGCGCACCTGGGTCGAGCGTAATCCGACATGCTCCACCACCCCCTCCACATCAGGCGTCTTGATGTAGTCACCGACGTTGAACGGGCGATCTCCCACAATGGCAGTAAACCCGAACAGGTTAGAGAGCGTATCCTGCGCCGCCAGCGAGAATGCCAGACCGCCCAACCCGATACCGGCAATCAGGCCGCTGATGTCAAATTCCCACACGGCCAACACGACGAGAAAGCCGACAATAAGCAGTATCAGTTTGGCCGCAACACGCAGGAATGGAATCAGCCGTTCTTCGATGGTCAGGCCAGTTACGCTGAAGAGACGGCGACTTGAAAGCGCGAAGATATCGATCAACTGGTAGGCCATCAGGGTGGCCGCGATCACGAAGAGCATGCGCGCCAGATTTTCAAGAAAACTGGAAAGTTCGGCACCCACTTCCAGGATCCAACCGCTGATCACAACGGCAAAGGCGATGATGACCAGGCGCACCGGCACAATTACGGCATTCAGCAGGGCCTCGTCTGCCTGGCCGCTCGTCCGTTCTGCCATGCGGCGCAGCGGACGCACGATGAGCCAGCGCAGCGCACTGCGCACCATCCAGATGATCAGCAAGGCAAGGAGGACGAGCAGCACGCGCGCAAGCACCACCTGCGCATCTGACGAAAGCTGGTCGAGGATCTGGGCAAGAATCGGTAGTGGTTGATTCGGCATAAGGCGTCCTGATTAAGCTCTGTAGACGGTTGTGCCTGCTTCAATGCGCCTGGCAGCCAGGAATGTCAACAGACCCCAGCCGTCTGGTATGCGTTTGCAGAGTCACACACTCTATCATACCTTGGGTTGCGCTGATGCGGGGAGCGTTTTCGGGTCTTCTTCAGCAGATATTCAGCGTTATGGGTAAAGCGGTAAAGGTCAAGCGAAACGCCTCTCATCTGAGAGTTGACAATTAAATCCGATAATGTTTTTGTACGGGGGGGGAGGTGCGCCTCTCCCCCTACGATTGCCGAATTAGCTTATCAACGATCAACTGAGAGGCGTGGTCGCGAATGCACAACGCTGCCCTGCCCATTGCTCAGTTGGCAATGCCCAGCGCTGTGGAGGCACGTTCACACAACGAGGTTCCGCCAGCAGCTAACCAGGCCTCCAATGTTGCACTGGACGTGCTGTTATTGCGCGCGTCCGCATAGATTCCGGTTCCCCAACGGTAATAGCGCTGTGGTTCGGCATTCCAGGAGGCATAAGGCTTGCTGAGCACCGATGGGCCGCCGTTGTAGCAGGCCATTGCCAACCCTGCGTCATTGTTGGCACGTGCCAGGCAATCCTGGAGGACGCCCGCCCCACGCATCGCATTCGTATTCGGGTCTAACTGATCCTCAGTGGAGCCAAAATGAAACGGCATGACCTGAAACAATCCCTGTGCGCCTGCACTGCTGCTAACGGTAGGATGCCCGCACGATTCGATCTGCATGACTGTGGCCAGCAGGTTAGGATCAAGATCGTACTCCGCAGCCCACCGGTCAATGTCACGCGACCAGTAGGCCACAGGCTCCGTAAAGAGTGGAGCAATGCTGGACTGCCCCTGAAACAAGCTGCTCACAGCCTGAGGGATCGCGGAAATCACATCCAGGGTGATGCCCAGCGCTCCAAGCAGAAGCTGTGGCAGAATCAGAAAGACAATAGCCATCACGATGAGCCACGCGGGGAAATGTTGAATCAGTATGGAACGCCCACGTCGCAGATCTTTTTCACGAGAACGGCTTGCCATCGCTTCTCCAGTCTTGTAAGCTACACCAACGAATCGTACTGCTGAACTGTTGAGCGCAGCATGAATGAAACCATCTTCTGACGCTGTTATAAAGAGGTTGTTAGGCTGCGGAACACAGGCTGATGGTAGCACATCTGTTCCATTTATTCAAGGTGAATTCGTTACGCAGCCGCTGGATGAGTATGTGTCTTTGTGTGCCCACTTGTGACATAATGAGGGCATGACACTGAGCGGCTATGCCAGCACGGTTGGCGTGACCCATAAGACCACGTACCGCTGGTTCACAGCGGGAACGCTGCGCAGTGATCAGGTGGGCAGCGCAGGACGACGCGAACGCCCGCCGAGTTGAACCGTGATGACAATGATGCGGTTGGTTGAACAGCAGATCATCGACAGAGCCGACCCGCCCTGGAAGGCTCATGAACGCCGATGTGTACGGCGTGTACAACATACTGATAAAAGTAATCCTGAACGCCTTGGCAACGGGATAACAGGTGCAGTGGCTCATCCGTGCGGGTGCGTCCTGCAGGAAACAACCCCCCCTTATGTCCTGAATGGGTATAGGCCGGGAACTATGCAATGCAAACATGGAGTAGGGTAACTGTTATGCGGATCGTGTTCCTGGGTGCGAGTTTGACCGAAGGCAGGTACGGCGGAAACTTCGTCGCGGCAGTGGCAAGACGAATGCCAGAACATGAGATCATCAATCTGGGTGTGGGCGGCAGCACCATCAACCGCATTCTGGAACGGTTAGACATCGCGCTGGAGAAACAACCTGATGCAGCATTTATCATGGTGGGCAGCAATGATGCCATCGCATACAGTCAGCCAGAAACACGCCCTTATTATAAATCTTCGCAGAACCTTTCAGAAGGCTTCATCACACCAGACGATTTCACGGCCATGTACCGTGACCTGATCACGCGTTTGCAGTTGACCTTCGTGCAGCCGCTGGTGGGGCTTCCACCCCTGGAGTATAACCGTGAGGTGGCGCAGGCAGCACAGCGCTTTAACGCCGCCGCTCGCGGCGTCGCCGAAGATTACAAGATCCCTGTCCTGGACCTGGCCTCGCACTTCATACCAGCGCCAGTCGATACGATTCCTGACCGTCCGCCACTCGGTCTTAAGAGCATCTTCCTGATCGGGGACCGCGTGAGCGCAGGGTGGGCAGACTATGATGCAGCGCAGCGCAGCAGCGACTTTACCTATACGTTTGATGGCATCCACATCACACCCACCACCGCCGAACGTTTTGCAGATCTGATTACCGCGTTCTTGCGCAGCACCCTGCATTAACCCGGTTCAGTGTGCAGCGTGGCGCAAGCGTGGCACATGCTTAGCGGACGCGGTATAGAGACAGGAAGCGAAACAGGGTTCAGTGTGCAACCTGGCGCAAGTGCGGCACGTACAGTGAGTAGCATACGTGCATAACAAGGAGTCCCCAATGGGTTGTTTGCGTGCCATTCTGTGTATTGTCTTTCCACCGCTGGCTGTTATCGATCGTGGCTGTGGCACCGTTATTATTGTGCTCGCCCTGACAATTGCAGGGTGGGTTCCAGGTGCAATCGCTGCCCTGCTGCTCAACTTTATGGCAGAACGCGATTAAACACGCAGCCTCTGGTTTGCAGGCTAAAGGGGTAACGGACGCGTGCTGATGCGTCCTGTTCCAGAATCACCGCCGCAAAACGGTAACTGCGGGTTCACCAAACCAATTTTGCCGGAAGGCCCTTTGGTTGCACCGTAGGAAGTCATTCGTCAAATCAACATTAGCGAACTGTTACGTCATCTGAATGTTGGCGCGAATCGCGTAGCCTCGACGGTTACGCGATTGAATGATGGTGGGCTTATCCGGATTCTCCTCAATTTTGCGGCGCACGTTGCGCACATGGTTACGCACCAGGGCGGCATCTCCCACACCGTCGGGATACATCCAGACATTTTCGAGAAGCTCCTGTGTGGTAAACCAGCGCCCCGGATAGCTGCACAGGTAACGCACCAGGTCAAATTCGATGCGCGTGAGTGTTACCTCGCGCTGGTTGACGAAGACTTGATAGGTCTTCGTCATGATCTGGAGCGTGGGGAGCTTGTCATTATGCTTGGAGCGGCGCAGGTGGGCACGGATGCGCGCGGCCAGTTCGCGCATGGCAAACGGCTTGCGCACATAATCATCCCCGCCCGCTTCCAGTGCATCTGCCACTGAATAGCTCGTGTTGTTCGCGGTTAGAAAGATAATGGGCATACTGCTCATCTCTGGAATACCACGCAGTGTGCGGCACAGAATTACGCCGTCCATGTGTGGCATGCCGACATCGAAAATGGCAAGATCCGGTTTCTCGTGCTGGGCAAGCCGCAGGGCTTCTAACCCCGACTTTGCCTTAAGCACCGTGTAACCTTCCATCTCGAGGAGCTGTTCGACCATTTTCAAAATGTTGGTATCGTCGTCAACCACCAATATCTTCTGCATAGATTTCCTGGGCTCCACTGATCTCCCACAACAAGTATACCGGGTTACCGGTTCAATGGACGCGGTAAGCGCCTTAATTGTGTTAAGTTTGCCTAACCAAATACCCGTGTTCTTCCCGTTTGGCACCCGCCACATCACCTACTGGGACGACACCATGTAGCCAATGCCGTGTACGGTTCTGATGTAGCGCTGGTTTTCGTCATCTTCAAGCTTGTGCCGGAGATTGCGAATGTGTGCACGGACGAGATCCGGATCGCCGGTATTGGGTGGGTAATCCCATACCGCCTGCAGAAGTTCAGAGAGCGAGAGTGCCTGGTTGGAATTTTCCATCAGGTACCGCAGCAGCCGATACTCGGTGGATGTTAACGGCACAGGCTGGTCGCGCACAAAAACACGGTACATTTCGATGTCCAGGCGCATGTCTTTGATCTGGAGTGTGGGCATGGGTGTGGGCAGTACCGACAGCAGCCTTTTGCTGCGGCGCAGCAGCGCATGAATGCGTGCCCTCAGTTCAGACAGCTCAAACGGTTTTACGATGTAATCATCGGCACCTGCATCCAACCCTTCAACAATGTCGTCTGTGCTGCCTTTGGCCGTCAGGAACAGAACAGGGAGCGCAGAGAAGCGGGGATCATCGCGAACGTGCCTGCACACTTCGATACCATCAATGCCTGGCATAATAATATCAAGGATCAGGAGATCCGGTATGATTGTCTCCAGCACTTCCAGCGCTTCGGCCCCGGATTGCAGCAACCGTGATTCAAACGCTTCTCTCGCAAGTACACGCCCCAGGGTCGATAACACATCAGGATCATCATCAACAGCCAGAATAAAAACCATGACGTCCTCCTATTTATAGATGGTGGGAAGGCGCACAATGAAGACCGTCCCCTGACCAACCCCACTTTCGACACTGATCGCCCCGCGTACCTGATTAACAACCTGCCGGCAGATGTGCAGCCCCAGCCCCGTACCTTCGCCAACGGGTTTGGTTGTAAAGAACGGGTCAAAAATCTGTTCGCGGAGATGCTCAGGAATGCCCGGGCCATTATCGCGCACACAGACGACAATGGTCTCATACTCCTGCTGATAATCCACGCTCACATGAATGCGCGCATTGGCACAGGTTGCCAGGGCATCGTGGGCGTTCATCAGCAGATTAAGCCAGATGTCGTCCAGTTGACCGCGCACCGCCAGTACTGGCGGAAGTTCTCGCTCCGGGAAGGCCGTTTCTATGGTGATGCTGCGCCGCTCAATGTACGTACCCACAAGCGACAGAATACCGCGCAGCGTATCAAGGACGTCAACGTATTCGGGCGGTGTATCCGGGTCGTTGGGACGGGCAATGGACAACAGACGGCGTGCCACACCCGCCGCGCGGCGTCCGGCCCGTTCAATGGCCTGGAGAGGTTTGTAATTGCGCGAATCGGGGGGTTCGTCCATCAGCATAAGTTCGGTATCCACGATGATTGTGGTGAGCGGATTATTGATCTGATGTGCGACGACCGCTGCCAGTTCGCCCATCGCAGATAATCGCGCAGCCTGTACCAGGCGATCCTGCGCCTGGCTAAGGCTTTGCAGGCTTTTCTGCAGTTCCAGGAACAACTGCGCGTTGTCCAGGGCAGTTGCAGACTGTGCCGCCAACGCCTGCAGCAGGTCGATTTCACGCTGAGAAAATGTGCGGGCTTCGTCTGTATCACTCAGAACAATCAACCCCCAGGGAATACCGCGAATAATGAGCGGCATCAGAAGCGCGCTGCACTGATCTACCGCATCAAGCACGATCTGTGCATCGGTTGGGGCGGCCCTGCTGAAAACCGCGCGTGGGGTCAGTGGGGGGTCAATCCAACTGGCAGTACCCAGTTCCGCCACCACCGTTAGCGCGCCCTGATGATCGATGAGAAGTTCGCACCACGCTGAAGAAAACGTCTGGTTCACCGTTTCAAGCAACCGCAGCACGGTGGTGCTGTCGCGCGCCTGCGAGCGGTTGATAAAGGTATGCAGTGCTTCCAGCGCCGCAAAGCGCCCCCGGTTGATGGCAGAAGGCTCAAACAACTTGGGTGTTTCGTCTGCGAAAACCAGGCGCAGCACACCCAACAAGCGGTCCCCGGAACTCAGCGCAACCCAGCACAGGCAGCGCCCCTCCTCCACAGTCCAGGCCGGCTGCCCGCCATAGAAGGCGCTGCGTACTTCGAGCGGCAGCGACACCTGACGACGCGGAAAGGCCCACAAGGCGCGAAACGCGATGGCGCGCCACAGCAGCACATTCTGCGCTTCGCCCCACTGATAAATCTCTGCGCGGTTAACGCCCACCATCTGCTTTAGCTGTTCAGCCGTGGTGACAAGTGTCTGATGCATTGCCAGCGATCCGCTGATCACTTTGCTTACGCGTACAAGCAGCTCAAGATCACGGGTTCGCTGCAGGCTTTCTTCATGAATACGTGCGTTCTGAATGGCAATGGCAGCATACGAGGCGAGATTCATGAGGAGCTGCTGTTGGTGAATATCAAACGGATCGTGCTTCACACGGTTATTGACACCGAGAACGCCGATGGGTCGTTCCTTTAGCAGAATTGGAACATACAGCACAGAGTGCGCAAAATACTCGGTTTTGATCTTGACCTGGTTAAGCGACTTCACCACGGTGGGCCTGCCACTGCGATACACTTCGCCCGCCAGACTGTCGTCCACTTTAATGCGGAAGTTGCGCGCAGTTTCGATGTCGATGCCCACCCGCGCACGCAGAATAAGCTGGCTGGGGTTGCGTTCATCGGGGAGTAGGATCATGCCTTCTTCCGCATGGGTCAGCCTGCGGGCTGCCTCCACCACGCGATTCAGTACCTCGGTGAGGTCAAGGACTTCGGTTAACGTCCGGCTGACCTCAAACAGTGTGTACATTTCTTCGGTGCGCGCTCCCCGCCTGCCGCCGCGCTGCTCGTAACGGACCAGCGAAGTGCCGAGCGCCGAAGACAGCACCTCGTGGATGTGGTCTTCGTCGAGCGATGTCAGCACGTGAACAAGTATATGTTTGGCCCGATCCCGCGAGGTTTCCTCAAGGCCAACCCCCACCAGCACCAGATCCTGCATCGTGTTCAGCAGGGCATACACGGTGAATTCACCCGTGTAGCGGTCAAACATGGCGGCATCCACGATGACCAGGCGCACCTGGCGGCCCTGCTGAAGCATATAGAACGTGTCGCGGTGGGAATAGCTGTACTTGAGATGCACACCAGTGCTGCGCAGCGCCTCTTGCAGCGCATAAACAATATCATAATCACCTGCGGCAATCAGGATATGCGGTTGCATCGCTTACTGGGGCTTGCTGAGGCGTTGAAGTCGATCCGCAAGGTCGTCATCATCGCTTTTCGGGTTTGAGGCAGCTTCAGGGTCTTCCACCGCATCTGCTGGTGGTGCAGGTTCCATGCGGGCATTGATCCTCTCGCGGGTATCGCGAATCAGGTCCGCAATCCGCTGCATGGTGGGGGGGTCGCCGGTTGTATCTTCGTCCTGGGCCTGGCGTGACTCTGAAACCGCCGAATCCAGCATGTTGACGCGCTCAATGAGATCCCGGGCTGCGGCCTGGTGGGCGGCAAAGTCTGCTTCGGCAGCATCAAGGCGCTTCCGTGACGACTCAAACTGCTCAAGCGCCATACGGGCATCTTCGTCGCGCCCATCTGCAACCGCCTGATCGACTCGCGTATCCAGCTTATCAACTTCGGCGCGCAGAATGCGTACTGTTTCCGCCAGGTGGTCTTCGTGTTCAACAGCCGCGTTGATGCGCTCGCGCAGGTCTTTGATCTGAGCGTCCGCGTCTGGCGGCAAGGCCCCGCGACGAATGGCATTCGGCAGATCATTAATGCTGGCCCGGACGAGGGTGTTAAGCTTTTTCAACAGATCATTCATGGCAACTCATCACATGATCCAGAGAAATCGGGATTTTCGAAACTTTCGACTTTTCTTAACTATAGCCCCGCTTAATCTGATTGGCAACCGCCGCTCCATGCTAATCGGTAGATCTTCATGTTTGCGCCGCCGGAACGCGGTGACTGTGTTCCTTCTGTGCTGTAGACAAAGCACAGACGCGGGTCGGCAGGGTCATCACCGGGAATCTGGTCAGGAAATGCCATCAGGTAAACCGCACCCTGATTCTGCATGTACGTCCACAGCCCGGCCTCGTCGTTGATGAGGGGCACAACTTCTGCCGAGAGCAGCCCGGCAATATCGATAAGCGTGTCACGCTGAGAGAAATAGCCGACCGCGCCAATATCGTGGACAGCCAGTGTTTCATCTGCTGGAATATTGTCCCGGATCCAGTATGCGGCAGTTACCATCTCTTCGTTGATGATCTGGACATCCGTCCGGTAAACACTGGGGCCAAGAAGCAGCGCAAAGTATCCGTAAAGCAGGGCAGCAGAGATAACCAGCGTTTGCGTGAGGACGCGCCCAAGTAGGCTGGCGCGCCCCCACTGGAGCAGCAGTACGGTGCCCACGGTGCCGGTCGCCACGAATGCCGGCAGGGCAGGGATAACATACCGCCCGTGCTGATAATCGGCTGGCAGGCGCAGTGCGTAGAGGACAATCAGCGACACCCCCCACACCAGCGGCATCAGGACGAGCAGCAGCTCGTGCCGGGGCTGGGTGCGCAGGGCACGCATCACATAAGCTGCCGCCCCAAAGATGAACACAATCTGCCCACCGGCCAGCACGGGCAGCGTCATCTGAACAAGACGCGTCGTGAGCGGCAGCGCAAGCAGCGGCGCGTGCTGTGCCTGTTTGGCCGCAGCCGTCGCCGGAATTAACCCTTCGCCGATGCTCAGCATCAGCAGCGCGTAGGGCGCATAGACCACCGCAAACCCCAGCGCGCTGCCTGCAATCCAGAAAGCAATTTCACGGGGGTTTGCGATGAAAACAGCCAACGCAGCGATACCGGCCAGCATCGCGCCTTCCGGGCGGGTGAGAAAAATCAACGCAGACACAGCGCCAAAAATCATGCCGCGCCGCAGGGCCGCGCGCCGCGCCTGGTTTGGCAGCAGGTACACGCGCGGTTGTGCCTGCTGCCATGCCAGCAGCATGACCAGCAGGGTGAGCGCGCCAAACAGCATGGTTTCCATGCCAGAGGCGGCTGCCCAGATCAGGTGCCAGGTCGCCACAAGTGCCAGCCCTGCGATGACGCCAATACGCCTGCGGTGCGGCAGCATTCGTTCTGCGAGGCGCGCGCCAAGCAGACCCGCCAGCGCCAAAGCCGCGAAACCGATCCCATGTGTCCACACGGGATAAGCGATGCCCAGGCGGTAGCCGAGCGCCAGCAGAACGGTGTAAAGTGGCGATGTGGAGGCCGCGCTGGGCTGACCAGGCAGGAACGCCCACTGGCCAAGCAGCCCCAGATTTCGCCCATACACCTGGTGAATCCAACTGTCATCCAGGGGGAAACCGCTGGTGCTGCCTGCAAAGAGCAGCACCAGCAGCAGGGCAGCACCCGCGATGAGCACATCCCGCCTCACGGTTTCCAGGTTGAGCATATGTTTGCGTTCAGCAGTTTCCATCGCTAATCCGTCGCTGTGCTAGTTCGTATGATGTGTTGTGGTGATGTCAATTTCATAGAGCCTTGTGCTGCGTTCACGCTCAGGGGGCAGCGGTACAGGACGCAGAAACGCGGGAGGCTCTGCAAAGATCGGACGCAGGCGGTGAGGAACCGCCGCCTGGATTACCTCCCCCTGTTCTTCGCGGAGTCCTTCCAGCAGCACGTGTGTGACGCCATAGCGTCGCGCGATTTCGGTGATGCTGTCTGGATGCGCGTTCGGCAGAACAGCGCCCCCATACCCCGTGTAGTAATAGAGCTGAGCCGGGTCATTGACCAGCACGCGTGCATCGGCAGGAAGAATCGCCTGTAAGTATGCGTAAGGCTGTATCGTACCGCGCACACCGCGCGCGACGCTGAACGTGAGCGTGACGGCCAGCAGCACCAGCGCCGCCGAGAAGATCCGTTTGGCGGTGAGTGCCTTCCAGTGACGCCGCCGCCGCGCGATCCAATCGACGAAAACATCTAAGCCTGTGACCCCAAAAGCCGCCCACCACGGGACGAGGGCAGCGGCTGAGTGAAACAGACCGCCCCGGTAGCCCGGATAGGGAAAGACCAGGGTCATGGCCGCGTGCAGTCCCAGCGCATACAGGATAAATGGCGCGCTGAAGACACCACGCCGTGCCCAGGCCCCGGCCAGCATCAGCGGTGTCATCACCACCAACCCCTCGACGGCCAGAAAGGTGAACAATGTGCCGCTGGCGTCATCGCCGATGAAGGCTTCGTAGCGTGTCTGGAAGAACGCATCCAGGCCATCTGCGAAGAACTCTGCCATAGAAGCGTCCGGCGGAAAACGAAAGAGATCGTCATACTCGCTGAACCACGCTGCCTGAAGCCCGCCAACGGGCAGCGGCGATCCCGTGACACTGATCATGCGCACGAACCAGGGGAGCATCACCACAAGGTATCCTGCCAGCAGCGCCGCCACACCCCGCCAGGCGGTACGCCGCCACAGCGCCACCAGTGCGATCACGAGAAGCAGCAGCAGTCCATCGGCGCGCGTAAGATGGCCGATTCCGGCGGCGATTCCTGCCAGAAGAAGCCAGCGCCAACCTGTTCTCGCTTGCAGCCCCAACCCGGCAGCCGCCAGCGCCAGCGCGCCGAAAAAGCCATAGGGCGCAAACGTATCGATGCTGCCCCAATAGTTGATGAAAAAACCGCTGAACAACGTCAGCGCGGCGCTCACCAACGCATGACGGCGTGTGCCGCCGAGTTTCCAGCCGAGCCAGTAACCCAACACGATCAGTGCGGCAAAGGCCAGGGTGAACGGAAACTGCGCCGCGAAATAGCCACCGCCGAAAATGCGCAGCCCTGCTGCCGCCATCACCGCGGTGAACGGCATCCAGTACAGGTGAGATGGCACCTCCAGCGCGGGGATGCTCTGCGGTGTGGGCTGCCCGATATAGGTCCACAGGTAGGGTTCGCTGAAGCCGTGCCCGGTCACCAGACGCTGCGCGGCGTTGAAGTGATAATACGCATCTGTGAACGCCGGACGCTCCACCAGCCCTCTGGTAAACAGGAAGGCTCCGGCCAGCGCAAGTGCAGCCACGAGCAGCCATTCGGGCCATGCGATGCCCTGCGGGGTACCTGCCTGTTGTGTCATGCCACAACCCCTTCTGGCGCAGCCGGGGTCTGTGTCACATGGGTCGCGCCGGGGTGAGAGTCACTGCCGATGACCGGCGCAGATGTCCACCACAGGTGCCGCGTGAGCCAGAGGACGGTATACGTGAGCAGGGGCAGCGGCAGAAACACGGTTGGATGTTCGAATTTTCCCGCGCCCAGCGTTTGCAGGAAATGAATCCACGGGAGTACCAGGAGGGCTGCAAGCAGGAGGATCGCAACACCTGTCTGACGTCTGCGCGCCAGCTCGCGCAGGTAGAAGATCAGCGCGATGGTGAATACGACAAAGTGCGGGGAAGCCGTGCGCAATCCAATCAGATGGGTGGTGGTGAGGGTCAATACCAGTGCCCATAGAAATTTCTCTGGCGAGCGCAGCCCACTCCCCCACGTAAACAGCATGACCGCGAGCAGGATGAGGTTCGCCAGAATTTCGCCACCGGATCCCAGATTCAGCAGATACTGCGTGATGACCCATGCCGGTGTCGAAACCTCGATGTAGGTCGGGTACAGGGTGAGCTGGCTGATAAATCCACGCACCCAGTCCGGCTCCAGGAGGAACGACACGGCGAGCAGTGCCACCATCACGCTGGTGAAAGCGGTGACCAAACGAAGGCGGCGCGTGGTGAGTGCCCAAAGCAGCACCAGCGGAACCAGAAGAACACTCATCTGCGGTTTGAGTGTGGAAAGTGCCAGCGCCGCGCCGGCCCATCCCTGCCGGTCCTTCACCATGGCCCACACCGTGAACACCTGTAAGAAGTAAACAACGTGGCTGACCTGCCCCAACACCAACCCGCGCGCACCGGGGTAGGCAAACAGCGAGAATATCAACAGCATACCCAGCAGCAGCGGGTTGGGCCGCCAGCGAAAGACCTCAAGCAGCAGCAGCACAGCGCCCACCAGGCATATTTCGCACAGCACCATCCAGATGGCGGTTGCCCAGGCGTAATCCAGACCGATCAGCGGCAGTGTGAGAAACAGTGCGTAGAAAGGATAGGCGAAATGGTTCGGTTGTTCATCTGGCAGCGCCGCCCGACCGTAAAGGCGTGTCTGGATATTCAGACTCGTTTCGGCGCTGTAAGGACTCAGCCCGTCCTCAAAGTAGGATCGGGATGCCTCCCAGGGAGTCATGAAATCATTAAAACCCGGGTACGGGCTGGTAAACACGCTGTAGGTCAGCAGGACGTTGCCCACCACCAATAGCGTTAGCACGACGAGAACAGCGAGGAGAGTCGTTCTGGACACGGCGTAATTGATCCTCTGCATGCAGCCACATGGCCAGTATAGCGCGGGAAACCGCAAAGCAGAAGTTGTCAGCCTGCCATAAGCCACGTAGAATGGCGGCAGACTGTGACGCAGGGGGTAGAGGATTGGCAGCACACATCATCCGGCGACGCCGCAACCGCAAAGCACGACAGGCCAGGCGCGCATCCCGCAGCGCAACATGGTCTGGGATGCTGCTGTTCGTGGTCTTCGTGGTTACGGTTATTCCGGTGATCATCCTTGTGGGTGGTGCGGCGCTGGTCTACCTCCAGGAAATGACACGCCTGCCCACACCCCAGGCCACCGTCCTCGTCAGCGAATCGCGCGGGGTCACGCGCCTGTACGATCGCAGCGGGCAGACCCTAATTTTCGCAGTGTCTGATCCGTTGGGGGACGCGCGCCAGTGGATGACACTGGATGAACTTCCCGGCTACGTGACCCAGGCCACGCTGCTGGTGGAAGATCCGGATTTCCTGACCGCCACGCGCTTCGACCCGTTCCGCACCCTCACACGCCTTTGGCGCAACATCTTGAACGGTCCTGTGGAAATGGAGACCACACTTACGGCGCGGCTCATCCGCAATGCAATTGCGCCGCCTGCCGACTATCCTCGCGTTTCTGACCGTATGCAGGAAATCGTGCTGACTTCGGAAGTCAACCGCCTCTACACGCCGCAGGAAATTCTGGAATGGCACCTGAACACCAATGACTATGGCGGTGCCGCGTATGGCATTGAGGCGGCTGCCCGGATCTATCTTGGTAAGTCTGCGCGTGACCTGACGCTGGATGAAGCAGCCCTGCTGGCATCGATCCCGACCGCGCCAGAGTTCAACCCCATCGATAATGAGGCCGCCGCAAGGGGTCGCCAGAGCGACACGCTGCGGCGTATGCTCATCGCTGGTCTGATCACCCAGGCTGAGTATGATTCAGCCAGCCGAATGCAGACGGTGCTGCTGCCGAATGCCGGTCTGGTGCCGGAGGTTGCCCCGGATTTCAGCCTGTATGCCCGGCAGCAGGCAGAGACGATTCTCGACGGCCTGGGGATGAACGGCGACCGGCTCATTATGCGGGGCGGGCTGACGATTACGACCACACTGGATCTCGACCTTTACTACCAGTCTGAATGTGCACTGCGCGCGCATCTTGCCCGGCTGGCCGCGCAGACCGCCGATATTCGCACGCTGAACGATGCGGCGTGCCTGGCAGATGACGGCCTGCTGGCAGCAGCCCCGATGACTGCGCCGCCTGATACGGGTGCGATTGTCATCCTGGAAGCGGAGACCGGCGAAATCCGGGCGCTGCTGGGGCGTGCCGCCCATGCGGATTATCAACCCGCTGTCATGCTGGCACCTGTGGTCTACTTCGAAGGATTCCGCGACCCGCAGCAGGGAATCATCTACACACCTGCAACCATGATGCTGGACATTCCACGCCGCTTCCCTGGCGTTTCAGAGAACCTGATCTACACCCCGGCTAACCCGGATAACCAGTTCAGCGGGCCGGTAAGCCTGCGCGAAGCGGCCAGCCAGGGGCTGCTGCCGCCGCTCGTCCAGATTGCGTATGCACACGGCATGAACAGCATCCTGCAAACAGCGCACCGGATGGGCATCAACAGCATGGATACTGGCCTGTACCATCCGCAGCTTCTTGAGAGCGGTGGGGAAGCCGCCCTCCTTGATCTGACCTATACCTATTCGGTCTTTGCCACGTTGGGCAAGATGACTGGCGTGGTCGTTGAACCGCGCGCGCTCGGCTTTCGCAACCGCGATCCGGTGGCAGTGACGCGCATTACAGACAGCAGCGGCGCGGTGTTGTGGGAGTACGACCCAGATCCCAGCCAGGTTACGGTGTTCAGCCCGGAACTGGGCTATCTGGTTAACAATGTCTTTGCAGATAGCGAGCAGCGCTTTGCCAGGTTTGGCCCAAACAATGCCCTCACCGTCACGGGCAGAAGTGCAGCGGTCGTCACCGGGGCCAGCAGCGACAATATCGACCAGTGGTCGGTGGGTTACACCCCGCAGCACGTGGTAGGGGTGTATCTGGGCCGGGCCGATTTCTCCCCCATGAGTGTTTCCGGTTACGGCCTGGACGGCGCGGCGACAGTGTGGCGCGCCCTGATGGAATACGTCCACCGCGAGCTGCCTGCCACAGACTGGGAACGGCCAGAGACGATCATTGAAGGCGCGGTTTGCCAGCGGTCCGGGCTGCTGCCGAATGGTGTTTGCCCCACGCGGCGTGAACTCTTTATCAGCGGTCTTGTCCCCACACAGATCGACAGCTACTGGCAGGTGGTCACCATCAACAGCCAGACACGGCAGCGTGCATCGGTAAGCACGCCGGATAACCTGCGCGTTAGCCAGACCTATTTCATTCCACCAGAAGACGCGATGGATTGGTGGGTGGCCAATAACCTTGAACTGCCGCCAGACGAAGTCGATACGTTGTCGCGCCCGGAAAACAGTGTCTTCAGTTCGACCACCATTCTGCAACCGGAAGACTTTGCGTATGTGCGTGGGTTAGTGGATGTACGCGGCATCGTCAACACGACGGGTATGCAGTCTTACCAGTTGGCCTACGGCGAGGGGGTTTCTCCCACCGAATGGTTTACTGTGGGGGCGACCCAAACCAGCTTCAACCCGGAAGACAATCTGCTGGCGGAATGGGATACCACAGGTCTTGATGCGCCGCTCTACACCCTCGAGCTTAGCGTACTGATGTCTGACGGCAGCCGCGAGCGCGATTTCGTCCAGGTGCGCATTGATAATACGCCGCCGACGGTCATCCTCACGGCGGGAGAGGCGAACCGCATCTACCGCTGGCCAGATGAAACCATCATCCCGTTAACTGCCGAAGTCAACGATAATTTTGCAGTAAGCCGTGTGGAGTTTTATCATAATGGCAGGCTGTTGGATGTCGTTACGCTGGCACCCTACAGTTACGATTTCAGCATCACGCGCACAGGGACTGAATTCTTCCGCGCCATTGCCTATGATGCTGCAGGAAACCAGCAGGAAAGCACGGAAATCAGTGTCGAAATCGCGCGTTAGGCAGGTGGCTTGCCGTGCCGAAAAGCATGTGCAGCCGGCATGCGAATTTTTACAGCCTTTGCGCGAATCATGTTACAATAGCCATAATTTTTAGCAAACCAAACGAAAACATTTGCCGTGAGCGACTTCAGACCTGACATTTGGCGACTCCAGGCCCAGTATGACACCCAGGGCTTGATCGAAGCCCTGAACAACGCTGATCCCGGAATCCGCAAACGCGCTGCCGCCGCACTGCGCGCGTTAGGGGCCATTGGTGCAATCCCCACGCTGAAGACCATCCTGGAGCGTGAAGCGGACCCGGAAACACGCGAGAATATCGTGGCGGCACTTGCCGCCTTGGAGGCTGAGAAGACACGCACCGAGGAGAACATCGCCACGCCGGATGCAGCCAGTGTGCTTGAGCGTATGATCGCGCAGTTGCGAAGCGATGAACTGGATCGGATCATCGAAGCCGTAAATAAGCTGGGCGAAATGCGCAACAAGCGGGCTGTAGAGCCGTTGGTCATGTTGTTCAACAACGTCAAGATGCCGATCAAAGTCCGCCTGGCGGTTGCAGAAGCGCTGCTGAAGCTGGAGAGTGCGCCGGTGGAAGTGGCACTGCTGGGCGCGCTGCGCAGCTCAAAATGGCGGGTTCGCCGCAATGGCGCGGCCATTCTCGGCCAGTTGAAGGCTGATTGGGCCGTAGAACCCCTGACCGCTGCCCTTAGTGACGAAAACGAAGTGGTGCGCCGCACTGCGCGGGCCGCACTGCGCTATATTAACACCTCCGAGGCGCGCACTGCCCTGGGAGAGACCGAAATAGCAGCGGCTGCCCCCGCCGCAATCCAAACGGGTTCCCCAGCCTTTACCGCACCGGCAGCACCAGATCATAAGAAAGATACCCAAACCACACCTACTGTGGGGGATAAAACCGCAGCAACCGCGCAGGCGGCTTCTGCATCAAACGTCACCGCGGCAGAAACCCATCGTCCAGACGCGCCCCAACCGGCAGCAGTCAACCCTCAAAACACCGCTGCTGCGGCAGATACCGCCACAGAGACGGCCAGCGGACCTGCTGCCGCCGCACACCCTGCGCCAACCTACAGCGATTCCGACGCGCCGACACGCCTGGGGCGTCCGACCCAGCCCCTGGTGTGGCCAAAACGTTCCCAGCCAACGGATGCCTCGCGCGTACCGACCAAACCTCTGGATCCCAAACGGCTGGAGGAAGCAGAAAATCGCGGCCCACAGGACAACCAGGATACAGGCGACTCTTAGGTCGGCCAGCAGAAAGCAAGAAAGCGGCCTATCTCTTCGGAGGTCAGCTCTCTGCCAGGTACGAGTGTGAGATACACATCGCTCCACAGGGTATTGGGGTCGATGTTATGATCGCGCCGCAGCGCAATCTGGGCGGACTGGTGCCGAAGCTCTGCGATGATGTCTTGCGGGGAACGTTCTCCCGGAACATCTGAATACAGGTAGACATAGGTGTCGTGAACCCGCAGTGTGTGTACGCGCCAGTCCTGGCGACTGAGGTAGGTATCCAGCCCCGCAATAATGGACTGTACAACACTGTCTGTCAGCGGGTTCTCAACATCCTGAAGCCCCCACACCAGCGTGTATGTGTGATATACCTGTTGCAAGGGGGTGATGGCGGGAACCGCCTGCACGATAACGGCTTTTTCTTCCACCGCGATAGGGTGGGTGTCCCGTTCACGGATTTCGACCTCAGCGGAAGCGCTTTTCTGGATCGCTTCGTATTCGTCTGGCTGTACG
>CAZQIJ010000011.1:26424-28910 GCA_964592955.1 uncultured Anaerolineaceae bacterium | reverse complement strand
CTGGCGCTGCTTCTGCATCACCGATTCTTCCTCGGCTTCCTGCCCCCCCCTGACATACATGAACAGGCCGAAACCAACCAGAATGGCAATCGGGATAAACAGAATGCCCGCGCCGATCAGCGCGCCACCCATCGACAGGCCATTTTCTTCCTGCGAAACCTGTGACGCTAACCACCCGCCGCCGATGATGGTGACGCCAATGCCAACGACAATCAGGATAATGCCGAATAACCGACCGGAATTCATGCGCGCTGTCTCTCCTTCATTGTGTCCATTGTGTCCATTGTGTATGAAAGCTGTGTCCGAAAATCACGTGTGTGAAACGACACGCAGATCATCATCCAAAACCGCTGCTGCCGCCGCCGCTGGACCCACCGCCGAACGACCCGCCGCCACTCCAGGAACTGCCGCCGCTGCTCCAACTGCCGCTGCTGCCGCTGGAACTGGGGCGGCTGGTGAGCGTACTGCCTGCGCTGTTCAGCAGGGATGTCAGCCCGTCTGAGATGGATTCCAGGCCGCCAGAAAGCCCGCTGGACATGTCATCCAGGCTGCCGCCGCCAGCACGCGCCAGATCACCCGGCAGGCCGCCACTGCCCGCTGGCGCACCACCGCGCCACAACGGTGTTCCCGCCGTATACCCGCGCGCGTAGGGCCCATAATAAGTGGGATAGTACCAGGGTGGAATGGGAACATAATTGACATTGCGGAAATTGCGAATCCAGGCTTTATCCAGGCCGAAGGCAACAGCATAAGGCAGATAGCGGTCGAAATTCGCCGCTGCCTCCTCCACACTGCTGTAGCGGTCCAGGTTCTGCATGTACTTTCGGAAGGCATTCCATTTGGCGGCTTCTTCCGCGCCCATCCGCGTTTTCGTGGGCATGTACTGCCCGGCAACCGACATGCTGATGCCGGTGATGCCCAGCGCAAAGGGAATGAGCACCAGCCCCGGTACGAGCGGTTCCATGGCGAAGATCCCAAAGCCCACCAGACCGGCGATCACGATGATGACGATTCCAAGCCCGGTCCAGCCGTTACGGGTGGACTGCGGGTTGTGCAGAAAGAGCTTTTCGCGCACCATCTCGTCGTAGAGATCACCCTGCAAGCCGGGGATGTGCTGGTAGAATTTGTTCTTCAGCGAGTCCATTGTGCGTTCCATGCGCCCAGAGCCAAAGAACTGTGACATAAACACGGCTTCGAAATCACGCAGGTCGCCCAGATCCTTGTCGGTACGCTTGAAGGTAAAATCGCTGCCGCCGCCAATGCCCAGAAAACCCTCGCTCCTTTTTTCTTCGATCACCAGATACCCGCGCTGTGCGAGGTCGATGAGTGTGGACAGAACATCACGCATATCGGCGCGTTCATCCAGAAGTGAACCGACAACAGCCGGGGGCATGTCGGAAGGTGGTTCACTCAGGTATTCCGGCACCGGGCCAATTTTGGGATCGCGGCCACGCGAGTACCACAGATAGTACACCCCCAAAGGTCCCAGCAGTCCCACCAGCAGCGCGACCCCAATACCCAGAACGTTGAGAACGGGTGCCGTTGTTTCTTCAAAGGCCCGGACCTGGTCAAATGCTGACTGCCACGCTGCCACACGCATTGCAGGGCTGTGCGGATACTGCGCACGGATCTCAAAAAAGTCGTTGCCACTCAGTCCTTGTGTGGCAGTCGCCACGATGCGCGTCCCGTTAACCTGAATTGCGCCGGGCACCCCGTAAGTATCCACCCTGTCTATGCCTTCGCGTGGGGCGAAACCGGGCGGAAGATCGACAGTGATGGTGCTGCTGCGAATGGGAAAGCCGTAGTGTTCGTCCGGGATTGCCGTCCACCACAACTGATCTCCGCCTTCATAGGCCCGCAGCCCGCCAACGACGCGGTATGCAATTTCAAAACTGGCTGGTTCGCTGTTGATGGGCAGGAAGAAGTTGTAGACGATGGAGGTGCCATCGGGGTCATCGGTCACGCAAAAGGTACCACGCGCTTCTGCGCAGCCGGGCGTCATCGGGCGGCCATCCTGCGACACCTGAACATTATCGATATAGTCAAGATTGGTGTGCTCGATCACGCGCGAACCGAAGCGGAAAACGCCGCTGAAGCTCACATCGTAGAGTTCTGTTACCTGGTAGCTGTTATTGACCGTGTCAACATCCCCGATGATCACGTCCCAACGGTCCCAGACCAGGGTGCGGGACTGTGCAAGCACAGGAGGAACCATGACAAGCAGTAGGAGCGCTAGAAACAATACAGCACGCTTACGCATGAAGTCACCTTTGTTGTGTCACCTCGTAAACGGAGCAGACGAGTTGCCGTTACTCCACCCATTATAGCACTTTACTCTCGAAAGTCGTGGAGGATGTGGCCGATGGGCCGATGTGGCCACCGCCGCGGGGGGGGACATTCACGGCACAGCACAGTCGCGCCCAAAACAGACATCCCTGCGTGCGTGTGGGTGAAGCCGCAAACGCCAGCGCGGGACATCTGGCATA
>CAZQIJ010000011.1:0-26324 GCA_964592955.1 uncultured Anaerolineaceae bacterium | reverse complement strand
ATCCCTGCGTGCGTGTGGGTGAAGCCGCAAACGCCAGCGCGGGACATCTGGCATAAGCATCGCCACACATTGAGCGTCAACGATGGCGATGTTGATAACAAGCGGCGCATGATATAGGGGTGCATCGGGATGCGCCCGATTTGACGATCTGGCGGGCGGTTCCCGAACCGCCCCCTACAAAAGCCATGCACGCTCATCTTGTTGAGGGACTAGACGCCGTCGGGCAGCAGTTCCTCCTCATATTCCACGAAGCGCGGCTGCAATTCTTTGCCAACTGTCACGTCACCAAGCATGTCCTTGATGTACACTTCCTGCACGAGGATCATCAGAATGGCAGTGATCGGTACGGCCAGAAGCAGCCCGATGAACCCAAACAGCGCGCCAGCAATAATCTGCCCCAGCAGCACCATCACAGGTGGCAGCTTGATGCTCTCTGAAAAGAGCAGCGGGCTGAAGATCTGGCTCTGCACGAACGACATCCCGTACATCACGATGATAATCCAGCCAAGGTTCTGTGGAGCCTGAACGATGCCGACAACGATGGCCGCCGCCACCGCAATCAACTGGCCGAAGTTCGGCACAAACGAAAGCACACCGGCAATGACGCCCAATGCCGCGGCCTGTTCCAGGTTCAGCAGCGTTAGCCCTGCCCAGGTACCTACCCCGACGAAAATCATCGACAGGAACGTGCCTTCCAGCCAGCCGCGCAGTGTGAAATCGACGCGATCCATAATGGCACGCGCACGCATCCGATACCACAGCGGAAAGAGACGTATGAACCCTTCACTGTAGCCGCGTGGATCGACCAGGAAATACATGCTCAGGAAAATGACAATCAGGACGCTTAACAGGGTGGTAGCGACATCCCCGACCAGTGGCAGCACAGACAGGCCGATGGCACCGGCGGCATTCGCAAGCTGACCCATAAAGTCGTTAATTGAAATTTCCTGAATGTTGAAGCTGTCGATGAGCGGCTGTACCGTCTCTGCCAGAAATGGCGATTGCGCGAACAGCTCGCCGCTTTCTAACTGCTCCAGCAGTCGCCGCGCGCCATCCGGGATGATTTCCGTCGTCAGCGTGGCGAACTGTTCCACCAATGAGGGCAGCGCCACCCGTGCCAACAAAAAGATAATGAGGATGATGGCGACAATGGAAAGCAGAATGGCCGGTGTGCGCTTAACACCAAAACGCGCCAGAAAACGCACCGGGATCGTAAAGAACACAACCAGAATCACCGATGCCAGGGTAAGCAGCAGAATGCTGCGGATGACATAGAGAACGACTATCAGAACTACAATTGATACTGCAATGAGCACCCAGCGCGTGGTTTGGGCAAATCCGCTCGTGCTGCTTTGAAACATCCAGGTCACTCCCGTTCTATGTGGTTCTTTCAGGGTTTACGCGTGTCTCCGTCGGGATCAACTGACGCATCGGGCCACGCATCGTCCAGATCAGGGTCAGTTGCCGACGTGGTGCCGGTTTGACTCACCAGCGACGAGTCGTCCTGGTCATCAGCTCCCGGCGTCACAATGCCGCTTGTGCTGGCTGCCGGTTCGGGATCCTGGGCGGGTTCATCGCGGCGGTTGAACATGCCACCAAATATCCCGGCACGGTTGACCTCAGTCTCGGTACGATCCTTCAGGCCAGAATCTGCTGCGTCGCGTCCTGCCAGCGGGGGCGTCATGTCAACCGCGGGTGAACGCTCCAACTGGGCAGGCGGCGGCGCAGCCACAACCGGCACTACGGGCGCGGCTGCGGGAGCAGCGACCGGCTCAGCAGGCTGCTCTGCCACAACTCCGGTAGGCATCGGCACAGGCGCAGGCGTGGGAGGCGGCGTTACGGCCAAACGAATGTTGATGCGCGGACGGCCCGCCATTTGCAGGCCAAGCTGCTTCTTGATGACCTGCTCCAGCGCCCGGTTGATTTCGCGCTGCTTTTCCGGAACGTTCACTTTGTCATCGGTGGTCGTCACGTTCAGGTCGATATCAGCCTTACCGCCAACGGACCTTACGGCAGCCTCGACCGCGGCCACCGATGGAATGGTCTGAACCGTCTTAAGCACCAGATCCTGTGCAGATTCGACGGTGACTGCCGCATCGGCACCCGCAGCACGCACCATCAGCATTTTGTCGTTGGCGCGGGAGGCACCGCGCAGGCGCAGGAACACCAGCACCAGAAGAAGCACATAGATTATGAGCACCGCACCCAAACGCACCACGAAGGCAACGTCTTCGAGGGTCCTGATGACATCTGCAACCGACCCCGGAGCCAGCAGCAGCACGGTCGCCAGCGCCACCACCACAAGCGCCAGTATGATGGATAAAATCCGTATGATGAGGTTTACCAACACCCACTCCCTTACATTCTTTTAGTTAAACACGCGAACTGCTGAATGGTTTCTGCGGCTAGCCTGCAAACAGAACAACGACGACGGTCTGGTCATCAAACGGCGGAACACCGCTGCAGAACTGCGCCAGCGAAGTCATGATTTCGCTGAGGATTTCATCTGCGGTAAGCCCCGCCGCGCGCGCAACCGCTTCACCCAAACGCCGCTCACCGAAGTAATCGCCAAGCGGGTTCTCGGCCTCAGTGACGCCGTCGGTGTAATAAACCATGATGTCGCCCGGTTCCATGCGCATATCGGTCATCTGCAGCGGGTTATCCGGGAACCAACCGACCGCACGCCCACCCCGCGGCATAAACAGCACCTGGCGGGTGGCACGCCGGTAGATCAGCGGGGGATTATGCCCGGCATTGACGTTTACGCAGCGGCCATCGCGCGTAAACACACTGTGATAGACGGTGACGAACATCCCGCTCTCGGCGTCTTCCAGAATAAGATCGTTGGTGCGGGCGATGGTTTCGATGGGCGACAGACCGGCGTGGGCATGGGCGCGAATCATCGTGCGGGCAACGGCCATAAACAGCGCAGCCGGCGCGCCTTTATCCGAAACATCCGCCACTACGACGCTCAGGCGGTCTCCACCATCCAGAAGAAAGAGGTCATAAAAATCGCCGGCCACTTCGCGCGCAGCCTGCCAGTGTGCGGCCAACTGATAGCCGGGCATGGTGGGCATAGAGCGCGGCAGAAGGCTCTGCTGAATTTCGCTGGCCATCTGAAGTTCACGCTCCAGACGCCCTTTTTCCACCGCGACGGTATAGAGGCGCGCATTTTCCAGGGCGATACCGGCCTGCCCCGCGACCGCGTTCAGCAGATCACGATCCGACTGGGTGAAACTGCCAGCCTTCATCGCGGTATCTACGTAAACCACGCCCACCATGCGATTCTGAACGAGCATAGGCGCGCACAGGATCGCACGCAGCCCGCGCATGATGATGCTTTGCCCGGCTTCATAGCGGTTATCGAACTGGGCGTTGTTCGTCAGCAGGGGTTCGCGGGTATTTACGACCTGCCCGACAATGGTCGTACTGTAGCCTTCTTCTTCCAGCGTCTTGCCGTCGATTCCGCGAGCGACCAGCACGCGCAGACCACCCCCATCGTCAAATGACATCAGAAAGCCGCGCTGTGCCTTCGTCACCGCCATCACCGCGTCAATGATGTTGTTCAGTGCCTGGTCGAAGTCCAGGCTCGCATTCATAACGCCCGTGATCGCATAAAGTGTTCGCAGATGCTCCGGGCTTAAGTTCTGGTGAACCTGTTGTTCCGTCATAACGATCCTTAGTTCAGTGCAAGAAGTGTACCCTGATTATAGGTGCGAGACGCTGTTTCGCCTAGCAGTGACGCGCGCTGCATCTGGGGGACGCGGCAACCGTCAAATCTTTGTTATAATCATACCCCATTACTATCAACGCGATTCGAGGTCATCATGAACAATCCACATGAATACGCTGAACAGGAGGCACAACGCTTCCGCCAGCAGCTTTATGACTTTCTGCGCATCCCCAGCATCAGCACCACGCCCGAACATGCCGGGGACGTGCGGCGCGCCGCACAGTGGCTGGCGGAAGACCTGCGGCAGGCGGGGCTAACCACCGTTGACATCATTGACACCGCCGGACACCCGGTAGTGTACGGTGAATGGATGGGCGCACCAGGCGCGCCGACGGTGCTCATCTATGGGCATTACGATGTGCAGCCCGCCGAAATGAAAGATGGTTGGTCGTCGGATCCTTTTGAGCCGGTGGAACGCGACGGCAGAATTTACGCGCGCGGTTCGTCTGATGACAAGGGTCAGGTTTTCGCGCACGTCAAAGCCATTGAGTCCCTGATGAAAACCCAGGGAAAGCTGCCTGTCAACGTCAAACTGGTGGTCGAAGGCGAAGAAGAGATTTCATCCAAGCACCTGGGCGATTTTATTATCTCCAACCGTGAACGCCTGAAAGCGGATGTGTGCGTGATTTCAGATACGGCGATCCTCACGGTCGATCAGCCGTCGATTGTGTATGCGCTGCGCGGCCTGGTCTATATGGAACTGGAAATCGTCGGCCCGGCGGTTGACCTTCACAGCGGTGTATTTGGCGGGACCGTGCACAATCCCGCGCAGGCGCTGGCAGAAATCATCGCGCAGCTTCATCATGCGGATGGCAGCATTTCGGTGCCTGGTTTCTACGATGAAGTGCTGGCGCTGGAAGCAGCCGAACGCGCGGAGCTGGCGAAAACCGAGTGGGATGCTGGCGACTGGGCGCGTATGACCGGCGCAAGCCAGCCCTGGGGCGAGGCGCAGTTCACGCTGCGCGAGCGGGTAGGGGCGCGCCCCACACTGGAAGTCAACGGGATGGTGAGCGGATTCTATGGCGAAGGGGCGAAGACCGTGCTGCCCGCCAGAGCCTTGGCGAAGATCAGTTGTCGCCTGGTCGCCAATCAGAACCCCCACCGCATTTACGAACTGCTGCGCGATTACGTCGCCAGCATCACGCCGCCGACCATTCACAGCGAAGTACGGCTGCTGCATGTGGGTGAACCCGCGTTTGTGGACCGCAACAGCCCGGCAATGCAGGCGGCCATCCGCGCTTATGAAAAAGGATGGGGCGCACCACCGGTCTTCATGCGCGAAGGCGGCAGCATCCCGATTGTCGCGGATTTCCAGCGTGAACTGCACCTCCCGGTTGTGCTGATGGGCTTTGGCCTTAACAGCGACGGCGCACATGGCCCGGATGAACACTTCACCATCTCTATGTTTCATAAGGGTATCGACACTGCGATTTACTTCCTGGAGGAAGTGGCGAACGCTTGATTACTGTCATTGCAACCGTTCTGAACGAGGGCGAGAGCATCAATCGGCTGATGCTCTCGCTGGTGAACCAGTCGCTTCCACCGGATGAAGTCGTCATCGTCGATGGCGGCAGCCGGGATCAGACCGTTGACGTGCTGCATCGCTATAGAGATCGGCTGCCGCTTCGCGTCCTGGCAGCGCCGGGGGCAAACATCAGCGCGGGGCGCAATCGTGCCATCGCAGCCGCGCGTGGCGACATCATTGCCGTCACCGATGCCGGGGTTGCGCTGGCACCGCACTGGTTAGCGCATCTGACGCGGCCACTGCTGGATGATGCCAACGTGCAGGTCAGTGCCGGGTTCTTTGTGGCCGACCCTCACACGACGTTTGAGGCCGCGATGGGTGCCACGGTGCTGCCGCTGCGCGCAGATGTGAGGCCAGACTCTTTTCTGCCAAGCAGCCGCAGCGTCGCCTTTCGTAAGCGCGTGTGGGAGACGGTGGGCGGTTATACCGAATGGCTGGATTACTGCGAAGATCTGGTCTTTGACCTGCGCCTGAAAGCGATCAGCCCGGCATTTGCGTTCGCGCCAGATGCCGTTGCGGCCTTCCGCCCGCGAGGGTCATTACGCGCATTCTTCAGGCAGTATTACCTGTACGCGCGTGGCGATGGCAAAGCGGATCTGTGGCGCAAACGTCACGCCATCCGCTATGCGACGTATCTGTTGGCGCTGCCAGCGATCCTGATCGCTGGGGTGGGCTTAAATCGCCTGCTGTGGCTGCTGCTGCTGCCGGGCGGGATAATCTACCTTCTGCGTCCCTACACAAGGCTGCAAACAGTGATGAAAACCGCCCCTGATCGCTCGCTGCGGGCATGGCTGAAGGCGGCGGCCTGGATCCCCGTAATTCGCGTGGTGGGCGATATCGCCAAAATGCTCGGCTACCCGGTCGGCTGGATGTGGCGGCTGCGCCATCACCCTCCGAACTGGCGCAGGGTATAACTGGTGGAAGGGGTGTGCCCTTCCACCGCTTGCGGTAAGACTACCAGCCCTCAAATGCGTACAAGGCGGCGATGACGCGGTCAAGTTCCTCATCGGTCATCGCGTTGTACATGGGAAGGCGCAGCAGCCTGTCGCTGATGTCTTCAGTCACGGGGCAGTCGCCGGGTTTTCCGCCAAACTGCTGCCCCATATCCGAAAGATGCAGCGGCAGATAATGGAACACCGTGAGGATGCCGTGTTCCTTGAGGTACTGAATCAGCGCCTGGCGCACATCCAGAGATGGCATCAGGACGTAGAACATGTGGTAGCTCTGCTCCACATGCGCCGGGATCGTGGGTAACTGCACGCTGTGCTGTCCGGCCCATTCGTGCAGGCGCACATTATAGGTTTCCCAGATGTGTTTGCGCTTGGCCTGGATTGGCTCACGCGCCTCAAGCTGCGCTAGCAGATAGGCCGCCAGAATCTCCGAAGGCAGGTAGCTGGAACCGATATCGACCCAGGTATACTTATCCACCTGGCCCCGGAAGAAGCGGCTGCGGTTGGTGCCTTTCTCGCGAATAATCTCAGCCCGTTCGATGTAAGCCGGATCTGCGATGACCAGCGCACCCCCCTCACCGGACATAAAGTTCTTGGTCTCGTGGAAACTCTGCGTGGCCATTTTGCCGAAGGTGCCAGAGACGCGGCCTTTGTAGGTTGAGAACAGCGCATGTGCGTTGTCTTCTACCACCGGAATACCATGACGGTTGGCGACCTCCATGATGCTGTCCATCTCGCAGGGTACCCCGGCATAATGCACGGGTACGATGGCGCGTGTGCGCGGGGTAACAGCCTGTTCGAGGAGACGCTCATCCAGGTTCAGTGTATCGGGCCGCACATCCACAAAAACGGGCGTGGCTCCCCGCAGAACAAACGCATTGATGGTGGTTACAAACGTGAATGACGGGACAATGACCTCATCCCCCGGACGAATATCCAGCAGAATTGCAGACATCTCCAGCGCGTGTGTGCAGGAGGTTGTGAGCAGCACTTTGGGAACACCCAATGCTTTTTCCAGCAGCGCACTGCACCGTTTGGTAAAAGCACCGTCGCCGGAAATGTGTTCTTCCTGGGTGATCGCCTGTTCGATATAGCGCAGTTCGTCCCCGGCCATGTAGGGCTTGTTGAACGGGATGGCATACTTAGGCATGACAATCCTTGAACCACTTATGAAACCAGACCTGCATCTCGCGGGTTGTGAATCCACAGCGCTGGTACAGCCGCTGCGCGCCGATGTTGCGCCCTTGCGTCACCACAGTGACGGATTCCGCCCCCTGAGCCTTAAACCAATGCAGACTGGCGATGACGAGTGTATTTCCAATATACCGTCCTCTGGCTTCAGGGGCTACACCCACGAGTCCAATTTGCGCGGTTTCGCGATGGCAGGAGATGAAACCAGAAGCCTGTCCTTCGTAGTCCACCACCAGCACCGCGTCCGCATAGCCTTCACAGCTTCGCCGGATCCACGTTTCATACAGTGCGTCGCACTTCTCACGTGGGAAACACGGGTCGAAATAATAGCGCGAGTCCGTGTAACTGGTGCGGGCCACTGCCATAAGGCGCGCGACATCGCCAGGTTCGGCAAGCCGTGTGGTGAGTGTGGCGGGAAGCTCTGGCAGCGGTCTGAGCGCGTGCTCCAGCGTCACACGCACATCCTGAAAACGGTAATCGTGATCGTGGGCAGCCCGGATGGTGTGGACATCGTTCATATCTGCCAGAAAATAGAGGCAGTCTATGGCATGGCCTGCACACCAGGCATCGACAGCGGCTGCATCTGGCAGCACATGTTCGTTCACACGGGCAATGCGCACGCCAAAGAAATTCGTATCCCAATCGAGAAACGCGCAGGGTTCGCTCATGACTGCCCGGTTCCGTTGGGGACCTCGCCGGGGGCCTGCGCCGTCGCTTCGTGGGTGAGGGCCGTGCGCACGACATAGTTCGGCCTGTCCATGGTGCGGAAATGCATTCGCGCCAGATATTCACCGATGATACCGATCATAAACATCTGTGCCCCTGAGAAGATGGCGATAATTGAAGCCAGGAACGGGAACCCCGGCGGGCTTCCTCCTTCAATCACATAGCGCCCGATGACGTAAACAAGCACAATCAGGCCGAATACGGTCATCGCGAAACCAACCACACTGGCAAGCTGAAGCGGCAGCGTGCTGAAGCCGGTGATCATGTTGAACATGTGGGTAATCAGTTTTTGCAGCGTATAGGTCGAAACACCGCGTGTGCGTGGCAGATGTGTAACCGGGATATTTGCAAAGCGCGTGGTTCCCCAGGTCAGCAGCACATCAATGTTCACATAGGGGCTGCGGTAGTGCATGAACGCTTCTCGCACCCGCGTGTGAAACGCCCGAAAGGCGCTGATGTGGCGCGCGGTATCTGCACCCATCGCATTCTGCAGCACAACCTTCGTGAGCTGTGAGGCGATGTTGCGCAGAAAGGTATGTTGTTCTGTGTGGGGACGCCCATAGACGACATCGAAGCCCTCGTCCAGCTTCGTCAGCAGTTTATGGATTTCCGCAGGCGGGTGCTGCAGATCGTCGTCCATTGTGACGATGACCTCATAGCGGGCGGCGCGAATGCCGCACAGCAGCGCGCTGTGCTGGCCATAATTGCGCATGAGCTTGAAGGCGCGCACCGCAGGGGTATCGCGGACGATCCCCTGGATGACTTCCCAACTGTTATCGCGCCCGTCATCCTCCACCAGGATAATTTCAAACGCTGATGCCAGGCCTGGCAGGACCTGGTGCAGTTCATCCACCAGATCCCGAATACTCAAAGCCCCGTTATATACAGGGATGACGACTGAAATGGAACGCATGGCCGTCCTTTGCGGATTAATCGGATGTTGCTGCATCAGGATTGCAGGTAACGTGCGCGCAGAGCCTCGTGGATGCGATTCGTGACGCGCAGCACTGCCCCCGAATTCTGTGTTCCTGGCACTCCACCTTCTTCGATGAACGCATTGCGCAGTATCAAACCCCAGTTACCGGTGCTGCGCAGCTTGGGATCATTAATATACTGTTCGACGGTTTCGGCACACTGACCACTGGGCGGGTTTAACATGCGCTGAAGGCTGGAATAAACGTCGTCAATATCGCGCGGGCGAACCTGGGCAACATCGACGAGGTGTTTATGCAGGTAGATGCGCTTCATCTCGTAGAACTCCACCAGCGACATTTCTGTGCCAGCAGCAGTCCGCACGGTGACATCTGTGCAAAGGTGATCTGAAGCATCCTGCAGCGCGTGGAAATCCGCAGCCTCCAGCGGTCCCAGAAGCGCCCACAAGTCCTGGTCTTCAACCATCGGCGCGAGATCGCACCCGTGCTTGCGGAAGTAATTCTCGATGATGGCGTGCGAAAACTCAAAATCCGTGAGGATTGCGGCCTGGCGCGACGCGCTGACGTTCACCGGCATGCCTGTACTCTCAAGCGTACAGATGCGTTTGCTGCTGCCCAGATCCGGGCGGATGCGCCCTATCGGATTGTGCATGGCCGAAACCATGTCGCCGAGGCCATCTTCGCCCAGCAGGGCGCGTGCCGTGGCGTTGACCTTCTCAGAGCGCAGCAGCGCAGCATAATCGTCCAGACCGTCCGGTGTCAGATGCGGCGTGATGGGGATGGTCATATAGCGCCCGGTCACTGTGGTGCGGCGCAAATATTCGCGCGTGCACAGCAGTTCTGCGTCACATACACCGTTGACGAACGGGCCACCCTTAAGCACTGCCGAGTTCGCAATGGCGGTAGCGCTGCGCAGCATGGTATAGAATGCCAGCAGCCCCAATGCCTCTGACCGTCCAGCGAGATCCAGGTGGATGTGGCAGCCCTGAAGCCGGAAAACCTGTACCAGATTCGCATCTTCGCTGATCTGGTAGCGCGTTTTGGCATCCGCAAGGCGCTCCTGGTACTCTGGAAATTTGCGGCTCATCGATACCATGAGATCCACAGCAGTGTTAACTTTGGGATCCTGGGTTAGGGCGAAATCGCTTTCGATGGGATATGAGGACAGAATGGCGGTCTGAAGACCGGTCGCCTCTGCGGTAGACATAAGCGCCAGCATGATGCCATCCAATGAGCTGCGCGTGCGCTGGTAACCCACACCGGGCGCGAC
The DNA here is from genome assembly GCA_964592955.1 of uncultured Anaerolineaceae bacterium. Classification (GTDB taxonomy): domain Bacteria; phylum Chloroflexota; class Anaerolineae; order Aggregatilineales; family Phototrophicaceae; genus CAZQIJ01. The sequence continues at coordinate 15,997 of CAZQIJ010000011.1, read as the reverse complement.
ATGCGCCTCCACCTGGTACTGGCAGGCTTCGCGATCAATCTGCGGGGTGATGCCCAGGCGGCGCGCATGATCCTCGTAGATGCGAATGAACGTCCGCACCTCTTCTTCGCTGGGCGGCGTGCCATCACGGTGCAGCAACCCCAGTTCAACTTCGGCTCCCAGTGCGCACATCTTCGTCGCCGGAGAATCCGTCTCCTGCAGATTGGTGTGATTCACGCTGGGGTTGAGGTTATATGGGACAATGCTCTGCGCCAGCGTTTTGCCGCTGCGGTAGCGATTGCTGACCATACTTCCCAGCACATACTTATGATTGTTGATGTGACCCAGAACAATGTTGGCCCCGGTAATCGGCTCTGCATCAAAATACAGGCTGACTTCGGTGCCGATCATCTCAGAGAGCTGTTCCAACGGCAGGTACTCGTTGGTGCCGCTGCTGGCGAGGTCTTTCACAGCATCGTTGAATCTGCGTTTCTGATCTTCGACCGTTTGCCAGGGCACAGCCTGGCTGTACTCAATCAATGTTTCGTTCGATGGTAGGGGGGATGCTATTTCCATATGGGTGACCTCTGGCACAGCGCATATCTCGCTACCCCTTAATTCTTGCCGATACGTTAATTCTCCGCAAGATGCTGATCATGCAGGTTTCGCATTACAGACGTGCGCCGCGCAGGATGTCATTGTTTGCGAGAGCCGTTGTTGGCCATTTATATCCGTTCCTGCGCGTGTACAATGGAAGCACTCATTTAATCTTACACCAGGAGACGCATACAATGGCCTATGAGAAGATCGTAGTTCCCACTGAAGGAGAAAAGGTTACAGCACATAACGGAAAACTGCGTGTGCCAGACAATCCTATTCTGATGTTCATTGAAGGGGATGGAATCGGCTACGACATTATGACTGCGTCTAAGCGCATCTGGGACGCAGCAGTGCAAAGGGCCTACGGTGGCAAACGCAGGATCTCGTGGATGGAAATCTACGCGGGCGAGAAAGCCGCCGGGTTGTATGACGGAAATTACCTGCCAGACGAGACGTTGGACGCCATGCGCGAATATCTGATCGGCATCAAAGGCCCGCTGACGACACCGGTGGGCGGCGGCTTTCGCAGCCTGAACGTGGCGCTGCGGCAGGAACTTGATCTGTATTCGTGCATTCGTCCGGTGCGCTGGTTTCGCGGCGTGCCCAGCCCGCTGAAACACCCGGAAGAAGTAGACATCGTGATCTTCCGCGAGAATACGGAAGACATCTATGCTGGCATCGAATACGAAGCCGGAACACCTGAAAACGCCAAAGTGGCGGATTTTCTGCGCAACGAGATGGGTGCAGAGTTCTTCGAAGGCGCGGGCCTGGGGATCAAGCCAATCAGCGAATTCGGCAGCAAACGCCTCATCCGCGCAGCCATCCAGTACACCATTGACCGCAAGCGCCGCAGCGTGACGCTTGTCCACAAAGGCAACATTCAGAAATTCACCGAAGGCGCGTTTATGACCTGGGGCTATGAAGTGGCAGCGCAGGAATTCCCGGATCAGACCATTTCCTGGGATGAAGTCGCCAAGAATCACGGCGGGGTGGTGCCAGAAGGCAAAATCCTGGTTCAGGATTCCATCGCCGATATCATGTTCCAGAAAATGCTGCTGCGCCCGTCTGAACATGATGTGATCGCAACCACCAACCTGAACGGGGACTACCTGAGCGACGCCATCGCCGCAGAGGTGGGCGGTGTCGGCATCGCGCCAGGGGCCAATATCAGCGATAGTATTGCGCTGTTTGAGGCAACGCATGGCACCGCTCCCAAATACACCAATCTGGATAAGGTCAACCCAGGATCGCTGCTCTTCAGCGGCTGCATGATGCTGGAACACATTGGCTGGTACGAAGCATCTGAACTGATCACGCGCGCATATGAGCTGACGTTGGATCAGAAAATCGTCACCTATGATTTTGCCCGTCAGATGGAAGGTGCAACGGAAGTGAAGACCAGCGAGTTCGCCACCGCGCTCATACAGAACATGGGTTAGTCTGCACTTCCTTACACCGGAGTTACCGGCTAACTCCGGTGTATCATCCTGGCAGCCAGCCCATTTCGCACAAAGCCCGCAGTCGTCACCTGCTGGCTTTTACTGTCAAACATGCCTGAAATGGTTGACATGGCTGAAAATTCACGCTACTATCATGATCAATCGTATAGATTAACAACGTTGATCTGAAAAAGTACACCACAAAACGGCGTTCAGAGAGCCGCGGGTAGCTGGAAACGCGGTACGCACGATGGGGTGGAATGGTTCAGGGAGTTGCACGGGCAAACGCTGTCGCCAGTAGTCCGCTGCCGGAATGCGCACCGTTATCACAGCGCCGGGTATCGAGTATGCAGTATTCTGTACCCAGATGAGTGCTTGCGAGCAGTTCTTGCAGGAATCAAGGTGGCACCACGGGAACCCCTTCTCGTCCTTGGCGGGTATTGGGGTTTTTTGTTGTCTAAAGGCAAGGAGCAGGCACGATGGCATTTCCGCCCCCACTTTCCCGCGAACGCACGGACATCACACCGGGCCGCGATGCAATTCACAGGTTGTTTGAACAGGGCGACCTCGTCCCCGTCTACCGCACACTGCTGGCTGACCTCGAGACGCCGGTTTCGGTTTACCTCAAGCTTTCTCAGGCAGGGATACCGTCATTCCTGCTGGAGAGTGTGGAGGGGGGTGCCCAGGTAGGGCGTTACTCGTTTCTGGGTGTGAACCCACGCGGGATGCTGACGATTCACAACCGCGTGCTCACGCGCACCTACAATGGTGAAACCACCACCCGCACGCTGGCGGCGGGCGAAGATCCCCTGACCGTGCTGAAAGCGGAGTTCGACAGGCTGCATCCGGTACACATCGAAGGGCTGCCGCGTCTGGTGGGTGGGGCAGTAGGTTACCTCAGCTACGATGTAGTGCGCTACTTTGAGCGCCTTCCGGAAACCGCCGCAGATGAACTGAACGTGCCCGAAGCAGCCTTCATGCTGCCGGATACCCTGGTGATTTTTGACCATGCCAAACACCAGCTTATCGTCATGGCCAACGCCCACAACACAGGCAATCCAGACTCAGCCTATGCGGATGCGATCCGGCGCATTGATCAGATCGTGGCAGCGCTAGGACGCCTGGTGCCAGCCATCCCGTCATATGGTGTCCCGCTCCACGAACCCATGCAGTCCTCCATGACACAGCAGCAGTACGAAGAAAACGTCCGCAAAGCAAAGGAATACATCGCTGCCGGGGATGCTTTCCAGATCGTGCTGTCGCAGCGGCTCAGCAGGCGTACCTCGGCGCAGCCGTTGATGATCTACCGCGCGCTGCGCGCCTTGAATCCATCCCCGTATATGTTTTACCTGAACTTCGGCGGCGATATGACCCTCATGGGGGCATCGCCCGAAATGCTGGTGCGCCTGGAAGACGGCATCGCCACCACACGCCCGCTGGCCGGTACACGCAAACGCGGCAGCACTGAGGCCGAAGATAAAGTCCTGGCAGACGACCTGCTGGCCGATCCTAAAGAACGTGCAGAGCATGTGATGCTGGTTGACCTGGGCCGCAATGACCTGGGCCGCGTCAGCAAGTACGGCACGGTCAAAGTCACGCGGATGATGGCGGTGGAGCGCTACTCGCACGTCATGCACATCGTTAGCCAGGTGCAGGGCGAGGTGCGCGACGGCATGAACGCCTTTGACCTGCTGCGCGCCACGTTCCCGGCGGGCACCCTCAGCGGCGCGCCGAAAGTGCGGGCGATGGAAATAATCGAGGAACTGGAAGGTGTGCGGCGCGGCCCCTATGGTGGGGCGGTCGGTTATTTCAGCTACGACGGATCAATGGATATGTGCATCACCATTCGCACGATCCTGATGCGCGGGGAGATGGTCTATCTTCAGGCGGGCGCGGGGCTGGTTGCAGACAGCGATCCCACGCGCGAATATGAAGAGTCGCTGAACAAAGCACGGGCATTAGCAGTCGCCATTGAGTATGCAGAACAAGGCTTGATGTAGCACCACAAGGAGGCAACGTGAACGTAAAACGTGTGATCTTTATTCGCCCAGGCGAAACCGAATGGAACCGTCAGGGGCGCTGGCAGGGATGGGTGGCCGTACCGTTGAATGCGTTGGGAAGACGCCAGGCGATGGCACTGGCGAAGCATATGCGCAGCATTGGCATTGCCGCGCTGTATTCCAGCGATATACAGCGCGCGGTCGATACAGCGTCAATTCTCAGTACACAGCTTGGCTTCTCACCGGTTTACGACCAACGCCTGCGCGAGCGCGCCATCGGCCAGTGGCAGGGGTTGACCATTGACGAAATCATGACCTGGTACCGGGACGAATACGCGGCGCTGCTGGCAGACCCGGAGCACCACAAAATCACGGGTGGAGAGTCTGTGTCAGAAGTGTGCGACCGTATGCTGGCAGCCTTCACCGAAATCATCGCAGACAGCCCCGGTGATACCGTGGGCATGGTGACGCATACAACGGCCATCCGTGCGCTGCTGGGTCATCTCATCCCAGACGCGCGCGCCCAGGAGCTGGAATTCAGCAACTCGTCGGTCACGACGATTATGCGGGAGGGGGACTCCTGGAAAGTCATCGCCCCCAACGACACGCTGCACCTGGAGGGCATGGAAAGTCATTCAGTGCCCGAACTGGAGGACAGAGCATGATTCTGGTAATCGATAATTATGACAGCTTCACCTATAACCTCGTGCAGTATATGGGCGAGATGGGGGCTGATCTGCACGTGGTCCGCAATGACCAGACGACGCTGGACGAAATCCGGGCGATGACTCCCTCGCACATCGTGATTTCGCCGGGGCCAGGCGACCCGGACGACGCCGGGATTTCGCTGGAAGTCATCCGTGAACTGGGGGCGCAGGTTCCAGTGTTAGGGGTGTGCCTGGGGCACCAGTGCATCGGTCAGGCATACGGCGGGGTGGTGACGCGCGCCGGACGTTTGATGCACGGCAAAACGAGCATGATCTATCATAAGCGCGATTCGCTGTTCAGCGGGGTTCCAAGCCCATTTGAAGCCACACGGTATCACAGCCTGATCGTGGACGAAGCAACGCTCCCGGACTGCCTGGCGGTGACCGCCTCCACAGATACAGGCGAAATTATGGCGCTGCGCCACAAAAGCCACCCAGTGGTAGGGGTACAGTTCCACCCGGAGAGTATTCTTACAGGGTACGGGTCGCGGCTCTTAAGAAACTTTGTTGAAAATCAATTTCTACGCGTTTAATCGTTTGGCAGTCACAGAGGGGACTCATGTCACAGGCACTTCAGGCAGAAAAGATCGTGAAGAAGGAAAAGATTTCGCTGACCGGAATCAAGCCCACTGGTACACCGCACATCGGCAACTATCTGGGTATGATCCGTCCCGCGCTGGAACTGGTCGCCCAGTACCGCGCGTTTTACTTCATCGCGGATTACAACGCGCTGACCACGATTCGTGAGCCAGAGACGCTCAGGCAGTATGTTTTCGATGTGGCGGCCACGTGGCTGGCGCTTGGCCTCGATCCGAGCGAAGTGACGTTCTACCGCCAGTCCAATATCCCGGAGATCTTTGAACTCACCTGGGTTCTCTCATGCTTCGCGCCCAAGGGGCTGCTTAACCGTGCCCACGCGTATAAAGCCGCTGTTGACGCCAATGTGGAGGCGGGAAACCCGCCGGACGACGGCATCAACATGGGGTTGTATAACTATCCTGTGCTGATGACCGCCGATATCCTGATGTTCGGCAGCCATTACGTGCCGGTAGGCCAGGATCAGCGCCAGCATCTGGAAATCGCACGGGATATTGCCATCGCCTTTAACAGCACGTTTGGTGAGGTGCTGGTGGTCCCCGAAGCACTGATCCGCGAAGAGGTGATGACCATTTCCGGCCTGGACGGGCGCAAGATGAGCAAGAGCTATAACAACACGATCCAGATCTTCGCGCCGGCCAAGGAACTGCGTAAACAAGTGATGCGCATCGTCACAGATTCGCGCCGCCCCGAAGACCCGAAAGACCCGGATGAAGACAACATCTATAACATCTACAAACACTTCGCCACCCCGGAGGCGGTCGCAGAGGTGCGCACGCGCTATGTGGAAGGCGGCCTGGCTTATGGTCAGATGAAACAGGAGCTGTATGAGCTTCTTGAAACGGTACTGCGCGAACCGCGCGAGAAGTATGACGCGCTGATGGCTGACCCGGCAGCCCTGGATCGCATCCTGGCAGAAGGCGCGGAAAAGGCGCGCGCCCTGGCGCAGCCCCTGCTGGATAATGTGCGCAAGGCCATCGGTATGAACACCCTGGTGGTGAGGAGATGATGATGCAGGTTGATATTCAGCGGGCGATTGATATTCTGGGGCGTTTCGGCCACCTTCAGCTTGACGACGCAGAACAGGTCATGAACCAGATCATGCGCGGGGAGGCCACCGAAGCACAGATTGGCGCATACCTGATGGCGCTGCGCATGAAAGGTGAAACGCAGGACGAAATTGTTGGAAGTGCCCGCGCCATGCGCGCCAATGCCGAACGGGTACCCGTGAAGACCGCGCCAGACACGCTGCTCGATACCTGCGGCACAGGAGGCGATAAGTCCGGGACGTTCAACATCAGCACGACGGTGGCGTTTGTGGCTGCCGGGGCAGGGGTACGGGTAGCCAAGCACGGCAACCGCGCATCGACCAGCAAGTGCGGCAGCGCGGATGTGCTGGCCGAACTGGGGGTCAGCCTGGACATGACCCCGGAACAAGTCGCGCAGTGTGTGGATGAAATCGGCATCGGTTTTCTGTTCGCGCCGAAACTGCACCCTGCGATGAAGTTCGCGGTAGGGCCGCGCCGCCAGATCGGCATTCGCACCATCTTCAACATCCTGGGGCCACTCACGAATCCCGCCGGGGCACAGCGCCAGCTTATGGGCGTGTTTGCAGCAGACCTTACCGATATGCTGGCGCATGTTCTGGGGGCACTGGGCGCAAAGAGCGCGCTGGTGGTCAGCGGTTATGGCGGCCTGGATGAACTTACCACCACTGGCCCCAACCAGATCAGCCACTATGAAAACGGAAAGGTCAGCACGTATGAACTGAACCCGCTCGAATACGGTTTCAGCGGGGCAAGCATCACAGAGCTGCTGGGAGGCGACGCCCCTACGAATGCGTCAATCCTGCGCGGTGTGCTGTGTGGTGATATCCGCGATGCGCGGCGCGATGTGGTGGTGCTGAACGCGGCAGCGGCATTCCTGGCAGCCGCCCACGTGACCGGTTTCGAAGCGGGTATTGGCATGGCGAAGGATGTTATTGACAGCGGTGCGGCAGTCACAAAACTGGACGCGCTGATCGATTACAGCAGGAGCCTGGTGCAGTGAGCGGCTACATCGAAACCGGGTCTTACCTGGATAAAATCCTGGCGCACAAAGTTGAGGAAAACGCCGCGTGCAGGGATCAAAAGCCACTGGCGCTGGTCGAGGAGATGGCGGCGCAGGCCCCACCCGCGCGCGATTTCGTCGCGGCATTGCAGCGCGACACTGTAGCGCTCATTGCCGAAGTCAAGCACGCTTCTCCGAGCAGGGGTGTGCTCATTGACCCGTTCGACCCGGTCGCCATCGGCACAACGTATGCAGCCAACGGCGCAGCGGCCATCTCTGTGCTGGCTGACGAGCAGTTCTTCAAGGGAAACATGCGCTATATTCGGGCGGTTCGTGAGGCCGTACAGATCCCTGTGCTGTGCAAAGAATTCATCATCGACCCGTATCAGGTGCTTGAGGCGCGTGCCTGCTTTGCGGATGCCGTGCTGCTCATCGTGGCAGCGCTAAGCGACACCCAGCTCGCGGAACTGCACGGCCTGGCGGCAGCGCAGGGGATGGCAGCGCTGGTGGAAGTTCACAACGAAGCAGAGACAGAACGTGCCCTGAAGCTGGGCGCGCGATTAGTGGGCGTGAATAACCGTGACCTGAAGACATTTCAGGTGGATATGGACACCACCGCGCGGCTGGCCAAACTGCTTCCGCCAGACGTGCTGCTGGTGGCCGAAAGCGGCATCAGGACTGCGGAAGACGTGGCACGCATGGGTGCAGTGGGGGCACGGGCTGTGCTGGTGGGTGAAGCGCTGGTCACGGCGGCGGATATGGGCGGCACGACAAGGTCTTTGAGCCGTGTGGCACGTGCGCTATGCTAGTCTTCTGCCAGAACTGGCACATTGACCAACCGCAGGGATAGACCGTGAGGACTTAAACACATGACCAGGGTGAAGATTTGTGGTTTGAAGACTTATGACGATGCGCGCATGGCGGCAGACGCGGGCGCGGATATGCTTGGCTTTAACTTCTTCAGGAACTCGCCCCGTTACATCACGCCAGACGACGCGCTGACCATCTGCGACCGCCTGCGTGCAGACCTGGGCAAGGATTGCCCGCTACTGGTGGGTGTGTTCGTCAACGAAATCGTGGGCAATATTTCCGCAATCACGCGTAAGGTGGGCCTGGATTTCGCCCAGCTCAGCGGGGATGAATCCGATGTGGTGCTGAAGGAACTGCGCGGAATCGCGTTCAAGACCATCCGCCCCATGAACGCGGCACAGGCCAAAGATGATGTGCAGTATTACGCCCCGCACTTCCCAACCGATGAGCGTGCCCCGTCTGTACTGCTGGACGCCTACGACTCCACACAGTACGGCGGCACGGGCAAACCGGCAGGAGACGACGCAGCCCTCGCCGCCAGGGAACTGGTGCCCCGGCTGATGCTGGCTGGCGGCCTGAACCCGGAGAATGTTGCGGAGCGCGTGCGCACGCTTCGACCCTGGGGTGTGGATGTCGCTACAGGTGTGGAATCCGACGCGGGTGTGAAAGACCCGGCGAAGGTCAGGGCGTTCATCAACGCGGTCGAGAGCGCCTCATAGGCTATTCCAGGAAAATAATCAATCCCTTGCAGGGGCGGGGCAATGTCCCCGCCAGCGCAGATCGGTGGCTCGTTTTTGGTCTGGAAAGCCTTAAATCGTACATTGCATACAGAGTGCAGCAGGGGCAGGGGTGTTTCCCCGCCCCTTGTGGATAGGGAATCTTTATGACGTATATTCCGACAGGGACGAGCGCCGTCCCTGACGAACGCGGCTATTTTGGGGAGTTTGGCGGGCGGTTTGTGCCAGAAACGCTTATCCCCGCGCTGGACGAACTGACCGCCGCTTACCATACAGCGATGGCCGATGGTGCATTTCAGCATGAACTTGCCCGGTTACAGCAAACCTATACAGGACGTCCTACCCCCATCACGCACGCCCGACGCCTGAGCGAGGCGCTGGGCGGCGCGCAGATTTACCTCAAGCGCGAAGATCTGGCCCATACCGGCGCGCATAAGATCAACAACGCGCTGGGGCAGGCGCTGCTGGCCAAACGGATGGGGAAGGAGCGCGTGGTGGCAGAAACCGGCGCAGGCCAGCACGGCGTGGCAAGCGCAACAGCCTCCGCCCTGCTGGGCCTGGCATGCGTCGTCTATATGGGCAGCGTCGATATCGCGCGGCAGCAGCCCAATGTTTTTCGCATGAAACTGCTTGGCGCAGAGGTCATCCCGGTAGAGAGCGGCAGCAAAACCCTCAAAGATGCCATCAACGAAGCCATCCGCGATTGGGTCACGAATGTGCGTGGCACGTTTTATCTGCTGGGATCTGCGCTGGGCCCCCACCCTTACCCGATGATGGTGCGCGATTTTCAGAGTGTGATCGGCATCGAAGCGCGCCAGCAGATGCTTGACGATGTGGGACGCCTGCCCGATGTTTGCGTGGCCTGTGTGGGCGGCGGCAGCAACGCGATTGGTCTGTTTCACGCTTTCCGCGACGACGAAGGGGTTGACCTGATTGGCGTCGAAGCGGGTGGTCGCGGAATCCACGACGGAGAACACGCAGCGCGTTTTGCCGATCCGAACTTCGGCAGGCCGGGGGTGCTGCAGGGGACCCGTTCGTATGTGCTGCAAAATCCCGACGGGCAAATCCTGAACACGCACAGCGTATCCGCCGGGCTGGATTATGCCTCGGTGGGGCCAGAACACGCCTACCTGCGCCAGATCGAACGCGCCTTTTACACCTATGCGACCGACGACGAGGCACTGGCCGCCTTCCAGATGCTGTGCAGGCTGGAAGGGATCATCCCGGCGCTGGAAAGCGCGCACGCGGTAGCAGAAGCAGTGAGGCGCGCACCCACCATGCCCAGGGACAGCGTGATGCTGGTCAACCTTTCGGGACGGGGTGACAAAGACCTCGATACCGTCACGCGAATTCTGGGGCAGCCGCATGATTGAGCAGAAAGCCGTTGTAGCCGCCCTGCTCCATAATGAGCGCTGCGAAGTGCTGCTTCAGCACCGTGACGATAAGCCTGGGCTGCCTTACGCCAGCTTCTGGACGTTCTTCGGCGGCGCTGTGGAACCAGGAGAAACCCCAGACGAGGCAGTACGGCGCGAACTGCTGGAAGAACTCGCGCTGGAGAACCCGCTGAGGTTCTGGAAAGCCTACACCTGCCCGGCCAGGTCGATCCCCGGCACACGCATTGTCACCAATCATGTTTACACCGGGGAGCTGGCGCGACCGCTGGAAACCCTGACGTTGTATGAAGGTCAGGGGATGCGGTTCTACAGTGAGGCAGAAAGCCATTCCCTGCAACTGGCGTTTATGCAAAGCCCGATTCTGGAGGAATTCTTCATGGAGTTCTGCAGATGACCGTTGTACTGGCCTGCCCCTGGGATCCCAGAGGTGAACTTGCACGTTTCCTGCGCTATTACCCGCGCCTCACCACGATCTACAGCGCTGTGGTGGTGGCGCTGCGCACACCAGATACCGGCATTATCACTGCACTGAAGTCGCTCGGCGTGGCGCACCAGGTTTTTGATGCGTGGAGCGGACGCCACACCGTGCTGCGCATGGCGCTCGACACCGAAGCCGAGAGCATCCATTATGTGGATATGGATCGGCTGGTGCGCTGGGTAGAAACAAAGCCCGATGAACTGGCGGCGACCGCAGCGCGCGTAACCACGGTGGATACGCTCATCATCGGCCGCACACCCGCCGCCTATGCCACCCACGCGCGTTCGCTTATCGATACCGAGGCGCTGCCGAACCGCGTGTTCTCTCACTACTTTGGCCGCGCAGACTCTGTCATGGATTTCAGCGCAGGATCGCGCGGGCTGAGCCGACGCGCAGCCGCGATGATCCTGCACAACAGCCCGGAAGAAAACGCGCTCGCCATGGATAACGGTTGGGCGGTTCTGGTCAGACGGGCCGGTATGACGTGGGATTACATCGAGGTCGATGGACTGGATTGGGAGACCGCAGACCACTATCGTGACTTTGCCGCCGATGCCACCATGCAGCAGGCATTGGCTGCCGAGACAGACAGCCAGGCTGAACGATGGGTGCACCGTGTACATCTGGCGGGGGAGCTGGTGCGCCTGGGTCTGGCGGCAGTGGATCAGGAACTGGTACTTGACGCAAGCGCGCGATAATCCATCCGCGCCACAGGAAAGGCAAATAATGTCATCCCAAACACCGACGGGACTTGCTGCTGTGACGGCTATGTTCGCGCGGGCACAGGCCGAGAACCGTGCAGCATTCATGCCCTACTTTCCGGTCGGATACCCGACCTATGCCGACTCGCTGGCGGCGATTGAGGCTATGGCGGCCCACGCAGACGGGTTTGAAATTGGCATCCCGTTCAGCGATCCGCTGGCGGATGGTCCAACGATTCAGGCGGCGACACAAATGGCGCTGGAGAACGGCACCACCGTGCACACTGCGCTGGAGGCTGTGCGCACCCTGCGCGCACGCGGGTTAACGCAGCCCGTTCTGATGTTCAGCTATCTTAACCCGCTCATGGCCTACGGGGCAGCACGTTTCGTGCATGAGGCCAGGACGGCGGGGGCGGATGGTCTCATCATCCCGGATCTGCCGCCGGAAGAAGCCGGGCTTTTCGCGCCTGTGTGTGCGCAGGAAGGCATGGCGCTGGTTTTCTTCCTTGCGCCCACCAGCAATCGTGACCGAATTCAACTGGTCAGCCAACAGGCTACGGGCTTTATTTATGTCGTCTCTGTAACCGGGATCACGGGTGCGCGCAGCGAACTGCCGCCAGACCTCACCACGTTCATAGCCGGTGTCCGCGAAATCACAAACAAGCCGCTGGTGCTTGGCTTTGGCATCAGCACACCCGCGCATGCCCGCCAGATGAACGGCCTTGTTGAAGGGTTTATCGTGGGCAGCGCGCTGGTTAAGGCTGGCCAAACCCCTGGCAGCGCGGGGACCGAGTCTGTCCGCTCACTGGCGGAGACTCTGCGCAGGGCATTAACACAGCCTTAAAAATCAGGTTTATTGACAGCGGAATAACCGCACGTTATCCTCTGCGCTATCGTCTTAGGGTCAACCACTATCCCAGGAAACCGCGAACCGTGCAGTCCGTGAACCTCTGTGTCTACGCCTGTTTGTATTTTAAGGACGACATAGCAGAGGGTCGGGCATTGCCTGTAACGTGACGCACACTTCACCAGGGTCGGTAGATGAGGGCGCAGGGCAAACACCTGCGCCCTTTTTTGTTTACCGTGCGCACAGCGCGGCGCACGCAAGGGAGACCTGCAAGCCAGAAGGGGGTAACGTGAGCACAAGCATGAAATGCCGAGGTGTGCGCGGCGCGACAACCGTTAGCGCCAACACTGCCGAGGCCATCGTCAACGGTACAGTTGAATTGCTGCGGGCAGTCATCGCCGCGAACGGCATTCACGAGGACGATGTCGCCAGCGTCATCTTCACGACGACACCTGATCTCACGGCGGCTTTTCCGGCGCGCGCAGCACGCGAAATCGGGTGGACGCAAACGGCCCTGCTGGGCTGCCAGGAGATGGATGTTCCTGACGGGCTGCACCAGGCAGTACGGGTGCTGATTCACTGGAACACCACACGCACGTTGGACGAAATCAGGCATGTCTATATGCATGGGGCAGAGTCACTGCGACCCGATCTGTATCCCACCAACAGGATTGTCCTGAAAGGCGAGCGTAACGGAGAGCAGGAAGCATGATCGCCATCGTGGCTCAACAGCGCAGCGCGCAGCGGGTCGCGGCTGTGATCAGCAGGAGCGCGGCAGACAGCTATCGCGCGCACCTGGGCGATGCAGAAGCGATGGCAGGTCGTATCGGGGCGGCGGGGCAGGTCCCCATGCCGCTGAATTGCGCGAATTGCAGTAGGATGACAGGTGAGCGGCAAAGCCAGACAGCAAAAGGGTTTCGGCAAATGAAGCGGCAAATGAAGCGGCAAACGAAGCGGCAAACAAAAGAAAAATCGCGCCCGGTGGCCAGCGTATTGGATTGCACAGCACAAATATGACAACCGGAGAATTTTCGACGAGACATCTGACCATAGTAGGTCTGGGGCTGATGGGCGCGTCGCTGGCGCTGGCGCTGCGCGGCTGCGCGGAGACGATCACCGGGGTGGATCAGGACGATGCCACGCGCGCCTATGCGCTGGAAAACCACATTGTGGATCAGGCGACGCATGACCTGAGCGCGGGAGTTGGCAAGGCAGATACGGTCATCCTGTGCGCACCGGTGCGCGCCGTCATCGGCATGGTAGAAAAGCGCATCGGCAGCTACCTGCGCTCCAACACGCTGCTCATTGACATTGGCAGCACGAAACAGGATATCTGCGACGCAATGGGACGCCTGCCTGTGGGCATTCTGGCGATTGGCGGTCACCCGATGACGGGCAAAGAACGTAGTGGGATTGAGGCCGCAGATGCAGGGCTGTACCGAGGCCGCCCGTTTGTCCTGTGCCCCACGCGGCGTACCACGCCCGCAGCACGGCTGCGCGCACTGTCCCTGGTGCAAACCCTGGAATCTGTCCCCATAGAGATGGAAGCGGCCCGCCACGATCGGGTTGTGGCAGCCATCAGCCATCTGCCGTATCTGTTAAGTGTCTCGCTGGTGGCGGCAGTGGCGGCAGAGGCCGGAAATGACGACGCCGTGTGGCAACTGGCCGCTGGCGGATTTCGCGATACATCGCGGTTGGCGGGCAGCGACATCCGCATGATGAGCGACATTCTGAGCACCAACACCCAGGCAGTGGCCACGCTGCTGGCGATTTTCCGTGTGCAGATGGGTTTGCTGGAAACCCTGTTAATTTCGCGCGACGAAAGTAAACTCGTGGAAGCGCTTACCCCTTTGCGCGAAGCACGTCTTGCCTGGGCCGAAAACCACGAAAGGAAGCGAACATGAACTCTGATGTACGTTTTGTTGTTCATGCCGGCCAACCGCTGTGCGGGACAACCGGCGTTCCGGGCGATAAATCGATTTCGCACCGCGCCGTGATGTTTGGGGCGCTGGCGCAGGGTGTTTCGCACGTGCGCGGCTGGCTGGCGGCAGGCGATACCGAAGCCACGCTGGCCAGCGTGCAGCGGTTGGGTGTGGCCATCGAACGGCACAACCAACACACCCTGACCATACACGGCGGCAAACTTCATGAGCCAACCGGGGATCTCGATCTTGTCAACGCTGGCACGGGCATCCGGCTGCTGGCCGGTATCCTGGCCGGCCAACCGTTCCCGTCTGTGCTGGACGGGAGCGAACAACTGCGCCGCCGCCCAATGAAACGGATTATTGCGCCGCTTACGGACATGGGAGCCTCGATGAATGCGCATCATGGCTGCGCGCCGCTGAGCATCAGCCCAGCGCCGCTGCACGGGATTCACTACGTCATGCCCATCGCCAGTGCGCAGGTCAAAAGTGCGCTGCTGCTGGCCGGATTGTTCGCCGAGGGCGAAACGGTCATCGTACAGCCAGGCCCCGCGCGCGATCACACAGAGCGTATGCTGAGCGCAATGGGCGTTGATCTGGCAGTTGCCGAGAACACCGTGACGCTGCTGCCCGGCGAATCCCTGCACCCGATCGATCTGACGATCCCCGGCGATTTCTCGTCTGCAGCATTTCTGATTACGGCGGCGGTGCTGGTGCCCGGCAGCGATGTGACGCTCACCGGCATTAACCTGAACACCACACGCACCGGCCTGCTGGATGTGCTTGTGGCGATGGGTGCAGACATCACTGTGACCGAAACCGGGCTGGAAGCAGGGGAGGCCGTCGGCGAAATCCGGGTAAGGCACAGCAGCCTGAAAGGTATTGAGGTTGGCGGCGAACTGGTCGTCCGCATGATTGACGAGTTCCCGGCGTTTATGGTGGCGGCGCTGTGCGCAGAAGGCGAAAGCGTCGTGCGGGATGCCGAAGAGCTGCGCGTTAAGGAAACAGACCGTATCGCCGTCATGGCGGGCGAACTGCGCAAAGTGGGCGCAGACATCACGGAACTGCCAGACGGATTCCGGGTGCGCGGGCCGCAGCGCTTTGTGGGCGCGGTGGTGGACAGCCACGACGATCACCGGATCGCAATGGCAATGACCATCGCGGGTCTGCTGGCCCAGGGCGAAACAGTCATCCTGGACGCGCAGTGCGCCGGCGACTCTTTTCCGGGTTTTTCCGAAACCCTGGTAGAATTGGGGGCACGATTGGACGAACAGCGGATGCAGCCATGACAGAACGCGTGGGCATAATCGGATGGCCGCTGACCACCACGCTGAGTCCAGCGATGCATAACGCGGCATTCCAGGCTTTGGGAATGGATTGGCACTATGATGCGATGCCCATTCCGCCAGATATCCTACGGCTGGGCGTGCGCGAGCCGAAACAGCACGGTTACATCGGTATCAACGTCACCACACCGCACAAAGAGACGGTCATGCAGCACGTGACCCCAGACGCGCTGGCGCGGGCGGTGGGCGCGGTTAACACCATAGACTTTCGCACCGAAACCGGCACCAATACCGATGTGCGCGGTTTCATCGAAGACCTGCGGGCACATCAACTGCCGCTGGACGCGGCGCGAGCGCTGGTACTGGGGGCTGGCGGCGCGGCCAAAGCCGCTGTCTATGGGCTTACCCAGGCCGGGGCTGAGGTGGTGGTGGTAAACCGCACGTTCGAGAC
>CAZQIJ010000010.1:23320-29813 GCA_964592955.1 uncultured Anaerolineaceae bacterium | reverse complement strand
GCCCCCCCCCACCGCGCTACGACTGGCGGCGGAAGGCGCACAGATTGTCGCTGTGGATCTGGATGAGGCAGGCGTGCACGAAACGGTGCGCCTGCTGACCGAAACCGGATGCGCGGGCACAGCCATCACCGGCGATGTAGCGAAACGTGAAGACGCACAGCGCATTGTTGAAAACGCGACAGGCGCTTACGGGCAACTGGATATCCTGATTAACAATGCTGGAATCACACGCGACGGACTGACGGTGCGTGTGAAGGACGGCGAAGTCAGGACAATGAGTGATGACCAGTGGGATGCAGTGCTGAACGTCAACCTTAAGGGGACGTGGCTGATGTCTCAGGCGGCGGCGGTCCCGATGATGGCACAAAAATTCGGACGTATTGTCAACACAGCATCAGTGGCGGCAAAAGGCAACATCGGGCAGGCAAATTACGCCGCCTCGAAAGCCGGGGTCATCGGCCTAACGCATACGCTGGCGCTGGAATGGGCCCGTTACAGCATCACCGTGAACTGTGTTGCGCCGGGGGGCGTCAGAACACGGATGACCGAAACCATCCCGGAAAACGTGATGCAGGGGCTCATCGCACGCATTCCGCTTTCCAGGTTCGCGGAACCTGAAGAAATTGCTGGGGTCCACGCATTTCTGGTCAGCGCTGACGCCGCCTACATCACCGGCCAGGTGATCTGGGTGGACGGCGGTGTGACGGTTGGAGCGTAAGCGATGCAGTTGAAAAATGCTTATGTGCCCTACGGCGGATACTGGTCCACACCATTCGTGAAGTGGCAGGGGAATTTCGCCAACCTGCACCCGTTGAAGTTCGCGGCAGAAATGGGACAGCGCTTCTTTGCAGAGCGCAGCATTGATCCCGGTGTGCTGGATGCGCTGTATCTGGGAACTACCGTGCCATCGTTGAATGGATTTTATGGTGCGGCGTGGGCCGCAGGTATGATCGGGGCGGCGGGTGTCAGCGGGCCGACGGTCAACCAGGCCTGCGCGACATCAGCGCGTGTCGTCGCAGGGGCGGCCTTTGAAATTGAGGCGGGTGCAGCAGAGACGATCCTCTGCCTCGCCGCCGATCGCACCTCCAACGGCCCGCAGATGCTCTACCCGAACCCCAACAATCCCGGCGCAAAACCGGACTCTGAGCACTGGGTCTACGATAATTTCAGCCTTGATCCCTGGGCCAACGGATCGATGCTGCAGACGGCAGAAAACGTCGCACGCCGCGAGGAGATCACCACCGAAGAGCAGCATGAAGTCGTCCTGATGCGCCATTATCAGTACCAGCAGGCGCTGGATTCCGGCTTCCACCAGCGTTATATGCTTAGCCCGGTACCCGTCAGAAACGGACGCGGGAAGACCACAGCGACCGTAACGGACGACGAAGGTACCTTCCCGACCACCGCTGAGGGACTGGCCGCATTGAAACCTGTGCTGGCGGATGGCAGCGTTACTTACGGTGGACAGACATATCCGGCAGACGGCAACGTTGGTCTGATCCTGACCACACAGGAGAAAGCGCGCACCCTCAGCACAAATCCAGACATCAAAGTCCAGGTGCTGGGGTTCGGGCAGGCGCGGGCGGAAAAAGGCTTTATGCCCGTCGCACCTGTGCCAGCGGCCCGCAAAGCGCTGGATGCCGCTGGGATCAGCGTCAGTAATGTGAACGCTATCAAGATGCATAACCCGTTTGCGGTCAATGATCTGTACTTTGCGCGGCAGTTTGATCTTCCGCTGAATGCCATGAACAACTACGGATGTTCGCTCATCTGGGGGCACCCGCAGGGGCCAACGGGTCTGCGCCTGATTGTGGAACTTATCGAGGAACTGGCACTGCGTGGCGGCGGTTATGGGCTGTTTACCGGCTGTGCGGCCGGCGATACCGGCGCGGCGATTGTGCTGCGGGTGGGATAACAAAGAAGTAGCGAGATCATGGAGGAAGGCGAAAGCGTCGGCAGTGGTACGACCACCCAGGTGAAGCGAAGGGATGGCTTTGGAGAGGGGATCGATGGCGCGCCAAAGCCAGCGGAGCAAAGCGATGCCGCGGACGCGGCACTGGGCTTTATTCAGAGCAACGACGAGCAGACCATTGCCGACCATCAGAAGATCGAGCAGGCCATGCGCGACACGTTACGCCCGGAATTCCTGAACCGCATCGATGAAACCATCATCTTCTCGCCGCTGTCGCTGCAAGACGTAGAGCGCATGATTAACCTGCAAATGCAGGGCATCGCCAGCCGCCTGTCGGATAACGGCATCAACCTGTATCTGACGGAACCGGCGCGACACTGGCTGGAGCGCACGGGCTACGATCCGCAGTTTGGGGCGCGACCGCTGCGCCGTGCCATTCAGCGCTTCATCGAGAATCCGCTGAGCGTGCGTATGCTGCGCGGAGACTTTACGTCTGGCAATCTGGTGTTTGACCGTCACATCAACAGCACCACCGATTACCGCAACATCTCGCAGCCGACCGATCTGGTGGACGGCCAGTACGAATGGCCCCAACAGCAGAATGTCGTTGGAACACGAAAGCCTGTGCTGAAAAGCGCAGGCTTTTTTGCTGCATGAGAGGGTTATTATTCGTCCCCCTGATCGGTCGGAATGGGGTCTGCAAGGCAACCGCCCACGAAGCCTTGCCATGAGGCTAAATTGGAGTCATTAGGGGCATTGGTGCTGGTAAATACTTTTGCTTGAGATCTGCCACCTTGAAGTTGTGGAATTGCATTGTTTCTTGCGGAATGCTTATATACAGCGATGATATCGTACAGGTTCCCGTCTGCCGGCATTCGCCATGAAAGTATTGGTGTCGCATACTTGCTCCGCGAACCTGGTGCACCGACCTCACTTCTCTGATCCGAAGCTGCCCAGATATAAAGATCACAGGGGTTATTAGGGTCAAGATCCACATATAGTCTCAGCCTCACGTCGATTCTGTCGAACTTGTAACTGGCAGGACTTCCTGGGATGGAACCCGCTGTATAGCTCAGGATTTCATGTTGTGGACCCACATTCGTAGAAACGGGGGTTACATTATAAAAGGCGAACGTTCGACCATGGAATGTGGAGTATACATAGTACCCGCACCAACTACCTGATCGACAACTAAGCCTACCGCCGTATCAGGCAAAGCCAACTGCGCTACAACTCCCATCGTTATGAGCATCAACACCAATACTGATACCAGAACCATTTTCTTGAGCATTTCTACTACCCCTCTTGGATTTCACTTAGATCCGACGGGTACTGCGGATCGCTCAGCAGCGAATCAAGCGATGAGACAACATAGGAGAAGCTGCTCGGCTCTAATAGTATCCAGTTGTAGTATGCGTGACGCAAGGAATATCCACCAGAATTGTCGCCTGAAGAGCACTCTGCGAGTAATGCGCTTTCGAGCAACCCACGTTCTGCTTCGACGGTGGGTGTAAGGATGAAGGCGTAGATTGTCATATCATCCGCTCCGACGAAGGTTTCATTAGCGGTTCTCCCTCGTGAAACACAGAAGTCTCCAGTAATGATGGTCATTGTGTCCCAGTCCAAGTTGCGACCGATGATGATTGTGCCTCGGCGGTAGAATTCTTGTGTAAGAGACCTATCGATCCAAGGATATGCAGACGCATCGATTACAACAGCTTGAAACGAGGCCACGTCGTGCGCAGACGCAAATACCCCCCAGTCCATGAAAATCTCTGCCTGGAGGACTTCCGCGGCGGCGGTATGGGTAATTTCGTAGCCCAGTGGGGCTTCTGCATCGACCAGATACGCAACACGCTGCTGATTTTCCGGTTGTGTACTGCCGCTCCTGTTGGCTTCGTCTGCTGGCGCAGGAAGCCAGGTTGGTTCTGATGGGTTGTCCTGCGCGGTGCTAATCTGCGCGAGGCCGAGGGTGAGTGCTGCGGCAAGAACGACAAGTAAAGACAGAACGGGTAAGAGGAACTTACGGGAATACTGCATCACAAAGTCTCCTTGCTGTTGCGGATGGAGGTGTGCGTGTGTTCTGCGCCTTCAACACTATACTTCCTCCCCCCCCCGGTTTTGTCAACCTGCGAATATATGGCGGATGGGAGACCTGGGCTTCCACTGAGGCGCACGCACCGGTTTCCATTGCTTCTGTAGGCGCTTCCAGAACCGTCGCAACTGCGGACGGAGCAGGAAAAAGCGGACAAAGAGCAGGAGCAGATTGAGAAAGAGAAGAAATTGCGTTACGGACAAACCCAAAACCAGCCGCAGACCATCGCCGTGATCTTACGGATGGGGGTTCTACGGTCAAACGCGAATTCTCAACGGTTCAGATGGGGAGTACCCGCCTGGATACTCGAAGTCATCTCCTCCATGACACCTGGATGTCATTGACGTTCGACAAAAACGAACAAACCATTGCAGCCTACCCACGCCCCCCCTACACTGAAATATCTAGAAACATATTTTGTAAGTCGGGTTGGAGGTGGCTGCGATGTTTTTGGTGACAGGTCCCAGCGGCAATGTTGGTATGGAAGTTGCACGGTTAGCCATTGAAGAACGTCCACTGCCCTATCGGATAGCGGCGCATCATCCAGAAAAACTGAAGAAGAAATATGGGGACGATGTCTCTGCCCAGTACTTTGATTACAATGATCGCGAAAGTTGGTCACCAATTCTGGATGGTGTGGATACAGTATTCCTTGTTTTCCCAACGCCGCACCCCAGCACCATCAACAAATGGATGACCCCTTTCATTGATGAAATGACCAGGTGCAGTGTCAAACATATCATCTATCTGGATGTCACTGCCGCAGCCGATTCTAAAGCTGTTCCTCACTATCATGTGGAGCGCCATATCGAAGCAAGTGGAATCGGCTACACATTCCTCCGTTCCAGCTATTTCATGCAGAATTTCTGCCGTGGCCTGTCTACACATGGCGTGGATATTGTCGATCACCATGAGTTGTTTATCCCGGCAGGCACCGGTAAGATGACCCTGTTGGATGGGCGTGATGTCGCTGAAGTCGTCATGAAAATCGCTAAAGAGCCTGAGGCCCACAAAAACACGGCCTATACCCTCAACGGCCCGGAAAACCTCGATATGTACGAGACCGCAAAGGTTTTTTCTGAGGTTTTCGGGCAAGAGATCAGATACGTGAGGCCCAGTATGCCACAATTCTGGTGGCGGTTGTGGCGGCGTGGGGTGAAGTGGGACGTTATCGTCTTCATGACCATCGTCTATACACTGACACGCCAGGGCCAGAACGCGCCGCAGTCAGATGACCTCGATAAGTTGTTGGGACGGTCACCCAGGACGCTGCGCCAGTTTGTGCAGGAAGAAAAGTGGCGCTGGGACACACGCACCTGGACTTAAACGACAGGAGCTTATGGAAGCGTGAAAGCCAGTTGAGATGATGTGCAATTGAGGACATTGCAAGAAGAACATTTCACCTGAGCGAAGAAGAAAAGAACGCCTTTCGGCAGCAAGAAGCCGCGAGCGGTGATAGCACCGAACTGAACCATCGGACAAGGAATGTCTGCAGGGGGTAGTGCCGCGCGTTATCCTGGAGCGGATGCGGGGAAAACTCTGGGCGACCCAGCGGTCGCCCCCAGCCCAGCACGAAGGCTCCATCAACTGCCACGGCAGGTGAACAGCGACAATCCTGTGCGCACAGGCAATCCGTTAGCGGGTTATTTGTGTAGAGCATTGCCATTGTTTACGCTCAACATATGGCGTTGCTTATGCCAACTGATCCAATAGTGGCGCAAACCTACACAAGGATACCTCAGTCCGCCTCCTGTTTACTTCCCTGAATTATCCCGGCGTTGTTCGGGGGATAACCGGTCGGCGGCCAGCTCTGCGAAGTAGTGAATGATGGTTTCGATTCCATTATAGAAATTGGGCAGATGCATTTTCTCGTTCGGCGCATGCAGATTATCGTCTGGCAGCCCCATACCCATCATCACAATTGCTGCGCCGAGGGTGTGCTGAATGTCATAGGTGAACGGCAGTGAACCGCCCCCGCGCATATAGACCGGCCCACGTCCGAACACAGCAAGATAAGCGCGCTCCGCCGCTTTGATCGCGTGAGTGTCGATGCGCATTTCAACCGGGTATGAGATGGCCTGAAGCACGATATCCACCTCAACACCCGGCGGCGCGAGGCGGCGCAGATAGGCGTCAAACAACCTGGCAACCTCAGTCGGATCCTGTTCTGGCACCAGGCGGGTGCTAATTTTCGCTTTCGCCACAGCCGGGATGACCGATTTCTTCCCGGTATCGGTGTATCCGCCGGGCATCCCGTGAATCTCGAATGTGGGGCGGATGCTGATTCGTTCGGCAGTTGTGAAACCTGCTTCGCCTGCGGGCTGTTTCGCGCCGGTCTGCGCCAGCAGCAGCGCATCTGTAACGATACCGCCGTTAATCAATGTGCGTTCTTCGGCTGTGTAATCTCGCACTTTGTCGTAAAATCCGGGCACCAGGATGCGGTGTGTCTCGCCATCCTGAACCTGGGCCAGCATACGGACCAGCAC
>CAZQIJ010000010.1:12367-23310 GCA_964592955.1 uncultured Anaerolineaceae bacterium | reverse complement strand
CACGTTAAACGGATTTTCAACACTTCCGCCGTAGGTGCCAGAGTGCAGGTCGGTGGCTGTACTGCGCACGGTCACCTCCATGTAGCAGCCACCGCGCACCGCGATCATCATCATGGGTAAGTCCGGCGCAAGCATCGGATGGTCACAGATCAGCGCTGCATCTGCCGCCAGTAGGCTGCGATACGTGCGGACAAAGGCGGTGAGGTTCGGGTTGTTGATTTCTTCCTCACCTTCGATCAGCACCTTGATATTGATCGGCAGTGCACCAGATGTACACAGGTAAGCTTCTACCGCTTTCAATACCGCGAAGAACTGTCCTTTGTCGTCGCTGCTGCCGCGCGCAAAAAGCGAGTCGCCGCGTAGGGTAGGTTCGAAGGGTGGCGAGTCCCATAAGTCCATTGGATCGACCGGCTGAACGTCATAATGACCATAAATGAGCAGCGTGAAAGCCTCTGCGCCTGCTCCCAGCCAGTCGCCATAAACCAGCGGGTGACCGGGCGTGCTGAAACGCTGCACATGGTCCAGGCCGATGTGTTCGAGAAACTGCCTGACCCAGTCTGCCGCTGTTTCGATGTCTGCCCGGTGTTCCGGCAGCGTGCTGATGCTGGGGATCCTCAGCAGGTCCATCAGTTGGGCCAGCGCTTCGTCACGATGGCCCCGGGCGTGGATGAGCGCTGCATCTCTCATTCGATAATCCACGGCAACCCGGTAACGGCGGTGCTGCGCTGCTCAGGATCGGTATGGACGTTGATAATGGCCGGTTTGCCAGCGGCAACCGCACGGTCCAAAGCCGCCGCCAGATCACCCGGTTTTTCGACAAATTCCCCATGGCCACCCAGGGCAATCGCCATCTGATCGTAGCGGGTAAGCCCAAGCTGAGAGGCAAGTACACCGTCTTCACCAAAGCGGCGGCGTTGGCCATCACGGATTTCACCCCAGCCCTGATCATTGGCAATGACCACGATAATGGGGATGTTATGCCGCACAGCGGTGTCGAATTCCATTGCACACAGGCCAAACGACCCATCTCCCATCAGCGCGACGACGGTGCGATGCGGGTGAGTGAGTTTGGCGGCGTTGGCATAGGCGACACCCACACCCAGGTGCCCGGTAATGCCCACCCACATGACCCCCTGTGGGGCGCGAGCCTGTAGTTCCTGCAACGCAAAAGCCGCGATGTAACCGCCGTCAACCACGGCGATGCTGTCACGCGCAAGCCAGTCCTTCAGCGCGTGGACAAGCTGAATTGAATGCATGGGGCGGTCTGCCAGGCGCTCTGCAATCCCGGCACTTTCTACCGTTTGCTGGCGCATGTGTTCCACAGTCCCCTTTGCCCGCTGCCGCCATGTGTTCTCCACAGCAAATGCATACTGATCCACACAGGCATTCATCTGCCGTAGAAAAGCGCCTGCATCGGCAGCGATACCCAGGTCCGGTTGGCGTGTTTTGCCGATAACTTCCGGCAGGATGTCCACATGAATCAGCCGCGCATCCTCGGCAAACAGCGGCGGGCGTCCGTAACCGATGGTCCATTCCAGCCGCGTGCCAATAACGCAGTAGGTATCTGCACCCACTGCCCCGGTTGGCATCATGCCCAGTCCCAGCGGATGATCATCCGGGATATAGCCACGTGCCATGTTGCGCGCCAGCACCGGGATCCCGGTTTTCTCTGCAAACTGCCGCAGGTCGTCGCCAGCATCTGCCCAGAAGACACCGCTGCCCACCACCAGCAGCGGACGTTCCGCCCGGCTTAGCATTTCCATCGCCCGGGCGATATCTTCCGGTGCCGCGTGCGGGCGTGCGGTGGGGCGGTAGTGTTCGAAAAAGGTGACTTCGCTCTCCTCAATCTGGCCGCGCAAATGCTCCAACGGAAAATCCAGGAACACCGGCCCTGGCCTGCCAGATTTTGCGTAACGTACCGCCATCGCCACATACTCAGGTATGCGCTTCATTTCGAAGCATGTCCGCCGCCATTTCGTGACTGGGCGCACGATTTCCAGTTGATCGATGGCCTGCATGACCCCAATATCGCGCCCCCGCAGCGACCCCTGCGCCGTGACCACCAGCACCGGCACCTGCGACTCGTAGGCGACCTGCAGGCCACCGAACAGGTTAACCAATCCCGGCGCAGCGTCTGCCGTGCACACCCCCAGCCCGCCATTGAAACGCGCCCACCCATCCGCCATATGCGCCGCCTGCTGCTCATGCCGCACATCAATCACGCGGATGTTGGCCGCACGGCAGGCATTGACGATTTCGTAGTTGTGGCCGCCCACAATCGTAAAAATGTGCGTGACGCCTTCGTGCTGTAACTGCCTGATGACCAGGTCACCACCATTTAACTGTGCCAAGATCTTTTTCTCCTGTTATCAACATTCTATTTTGAATAAATGTCTCTGGCCGGGTTCAGCCGATGCCCATACCGGCACGCATCGTTTTTACGAAAATTTCGTCTGGCATCTGCTGGCGCATTTCAACAATGCCCGTGCGGTCCGGCGTACCCACCGGTTTGCGCATCGGCGGATCAGCCAGCGCTGAGACTTCCAGGATCGCATCGACCACCAGCGATGGTGAACTGGCGTTGGCGAGGTTTGCTTTTACCCCAGGCAGCATCGCACTGATGATCGGGTAATAAGCGCTCTCTGGTGAGGTCATCTTTTCCACCATTGCGACCGCATCGCGCGGCATGGCAGTGGCAAACATGCCGCACGGTTCGATAACGGTCACCCGAACGTTAAACGGGTATAATTCATGGGACAGCGATTCCGAGAAGCCTTCTACGGCGTGTTTGGTGGCGCAATAGGCTGTGGAAAACGGCTGACCGTAGATGCCGCTGTCAGACGAGATGTTGATGATGTGCCCTCCGCGCTGCGCCCTCATGTGCGGTACCACAACCTGGGTCAGTGCCATCATTCCCAGAATGTTGACCTCAAACAGGCGGCGGTTCAGTTCCAGGCTCATTTCCTCGAACGGTCCACCCCATCCCATACCCGCATTGTTTACCAGTACGTCAATGCGTCCGAAGTGTGCCAGCGTTTGCGCCACTGCGTCGTGAATCTGCGCCACATCAGTGACATCAAGCTGTAGTTTCAGTACATGCGGTGCTTGCGGCAGCGTGTTCAGGCTGTCGCGGTCGCGGTCAGTTACTGCAACCTGAAGACCGGTTTCTGCCAAATGCTGCGCCAGTGCGGCACCAAACCCGGTAGCGCACCCGGTAATGAACCAGACTTTCTCAGTCATACACAATAGTCCTTAAAGTAATAGAAAAAATATTGTAAAAGGTCCTGCATTCCTCATCCCAGGCACGGCGGCAGGCTGAGGGTGCGGCACATATACTCGCACAAATATGCCTTCAGTTGCTTAAGCGCCTCTTCGCTTGAAGGTTCATTCGCCTCGTCATGGTGCCAGCGAATTGGCTCGCTGACGAAGTACCCATGATGAATCCAACTGAAGCTTTGCAGATACAACGGGACGTTGACTTTGGAAATATCAATCGTCCCGGCATTATGCGCCTGTTCCAGCAAACCCGCGATCATGCGGTAAATGGGCAGCGAGAAGTTGTCGTGATAATCCTGAATGATCGCTTCGTCACGCTCCAGCCAGCGCCGCACATGCAAATGCGGGATTTCAGGGTGTTCAAGCGCCAGTTGAATCAACCCCTCTACCAGGCTCATCAACAGGTCACGAAACCGCACCTTGTTCGCAAGCACATCGTCGCCCACGTTTTTCAGCAGTTCAGCGATAACGGATTCTTCCTTGTGAAAAGCACGGGCATGCACTTCATGATAAAGCTGGGGCTTGCTGCCCACATGATAACTGATCGTCGCAATGTTCAGGTCAACCGCCGCTGCCAGTTCGCGCATCGAAACCCCATGATAGCCCCGCTCTGCAAAGAGCCGGGTCGCGGCATCTATAATACGCTCATAACTCTTTTGTGTTTCTTCTACCTGTACCACAAGTTATCCATCAGCCGTTTGATAAAATCGTCCATATCCTATCACCACCTCCGCGAATTTGTCAATTTCTTGACAAGCCTCGGTCTAAAGGATTACCATTGTGTGAAAATCCCATCGAACGACTGATTGAAATTTAGGACCATTTTTCGGAGAACCGCCATGAAAAGATTCTTGCTCCTCGTTATCGTTCTGATGCTGTCTATAAGCCTCGTGTCTGCCCAGGATGATGCAATCATCGTGGCGACAGACATCACCGATCTACAGTCGTTGGACCCGGCACAGAACGGTTCCAGCACCAACCTTGCCTATTTCTATACCGTCTACGAACGCCTGTATGAACTGCCCACCGATCCCTCGCAGCCATTAATCCCCAACCTGGCGACCAGCCATACGGTCAGTGAGGATGGCTTTGTATGGGAATTTGCGCTGCGTGAAGGGGTGACCTTTGCCTCTGGCAATCCGCTGACCGCCGAAGACGTTGTGTTCTCCTGGAAGCGCGTTCAGAACTTCCAGAACGAACCCGCACAGGTCTTTAATCTGTTCTTTGCGGATGTAGAGGCTGCTGATACGCTTACCGTGCGTGTTACCCTATCCAATGCCGTCTTCCCGCTGCCGGTGCCGTTTATTGATGTGCTAACAGCGCTGCCGTCTTTCAGCATTCTGGATAGCAGGCTGGTCATGGAAAACGGCGGCAGTCTTGATCCTGCGGCAGATACCGCCGGGGAATGGCTGAACCAGAATTCTGCCGGTTCCGGGCCGTTTGCGCTTAGCACATGGACGCCGGAAACCGAACTTGTACTGGCGCGCAATGATGGCTATTGGGGCGACGCTGCGGCTGTCAGCGGTGTAACCCTGCGCCAGGTGAATGACTCCACCACGGCGCTCCAGCTTCTGGAACGCGGCGAAGTTGACATCGCGCAGAATCTGGATAAGGATCTGATTCCGCAGATCGAAGGTAATGACAGCCTCACGCTGCAGGCCGGGCAAACACTTTCAATCATCTACGTTGCGCTGTCGCCGCGCGAAGGCACACCGCTGGAAGATGTGCAGGTGCGCCAGGCCATTATGCAGGCCATCGACTATGACGGGATCATAGATCAACTGCTCAGCGGTTACGCTGTACGTCCGGGGGGTGTGGTCCCTGTGGGTATTCTGGGCAGTGAAGAATCGCTGGCGGTGCGCCCAGGACGCGATGTGGAAGCCGCGCGCGCCCTTTTGGAAGCCGCAGGCTATGCTGACGGCCTCGAACTAACCCTGAATCTTGCCAGCGTGCCTTTGGGTGGTCTGACGCCAGAGGTGCTGGCTGCCAAGTTAACTTCTGATCTGGCCGAAGCAGGCGTCACCCTGACTGTGGAAATTGACCCGGTGACCGTCTTCCGTACCCGCCGCAGTGAAGGTGAACTCAGTTTCTTCGTGACCAATTTCTCTGCCGATTTCTTCGACCCCACCAACTGGACGGTGTTATTTGGGGTTGCGGACTTCCAGAACATCGCTGCCTACATCGGGCTGCAGGATCCGGCAGTGGCAGAAGCGGCGTTTGCCACCATCTTTGCCCCAGCAGAGCAGCGCGCGCTGGCTGTTGCCGGGTTTAATCAGGCCGTTGCTGCGCAGGGCTTGTATAGTGTGCTGTACCAACCGCAGACCATTGATGCTGTGGCGGCCAGTGTGGGCGGCTACGCTTTCCATCCCATCGAAAAGATAGACTACGCCGCACTTACCCGCCAGTAGACACGGCGCAACGTAACTCCACAGGCCGGATCATCGTCCGGCCTGCCTCACACTTACAGTTGTTGATGGATTATTTTTATGGGCCTCGCAAAATATGTGTCACAGCGTCTGGCAGTCAGTGCGCTGATGCTTATAGGTATCACGCTGGTGCTGTTCGTGCTGTATAACCTGATCCAGGTTGATCCGCTGGAGGTCATCCTTCCAGATGTGGGCTTCAGGAATCCCGTTGCTATGGAGAATGCGATCCAGCAGTGGGCATTGGACCGGCCCCTTCCAGAACAGTATGCGCGCTACATGCTCAATCTGCTGCGCGGTGACCTGGGAACTTCGTTCATCACCCGCAAGCCCGTTTCCCAGGATCTGCTTCAGCGTCTTCCGGCGACCATCGAACTTGCGGTGTGCAGCATTCTGTTTGCCACATTAATCGGCGTGCCGTTGGGCCTGCTGGCAGGGTTATCAAAAGGCAGCCTGTTTGACCGCTTCTGCTGGTTCGTGTCACTGGTTAATGCTTCGCTGCCGCCCTTCTGGGTGGGCCTGATCTTTCTGACGGTGTTCTGGTATCACCTGGGGATCGCATCCGGCCCAGGACGTTTACCCTCCCGCATGACCGCGCCACCCCTGGTTACCGGGTTCCTTACGCTGGATTCACTGCTGGCCGGGGATTTTACCGGGTTTCGGCGCAGTCTTGGGCAGTTGATGCTGCCCACGCTGGTGCTGGGGGGGTTCACATTGTCGCTGGTTTTTCGGCTGATGCGCGCTGCCGTTATCGAAGAGATGAACCAACGCTACGTGATGACCGCACGCAGCAAAGGCTTGCCGGAACATGTGGTGGTGCTGCGGCATGTGCTGCGCAACGTGCTGCTGCCGTTAATTACGCTCGTTGGGCTGGCATTTGCCGGTCTTATTGGAGGGGCGGTGATGACCGAAACGGTGTTCGATTGGCCGGGTGTGGGTCAGTATCTTGTTGATGCATCGCTGAACCTGGATTATCCCGCGATACAGGGTGGCACGCTGCTGGTCGCGGTGACGTATACCGGCGTCAATCTGATCGTGGATTTGCTTTATGCGGTGCTGGATCCGCGCGTGCAGAGTGTGACATGAGTGCGAAAGCGATTTCTCTGGAAACCGCACCCCTGTCTGGTCGCGGTGCGCGTGGCAGCAGAATGGTACACAAGCTCAGGCGCTATCCTTCGTTCTGGATTGGCGCGGCCATACTGACTGTATTCGCGGCCTTCATTCCGTTCGCGCCCCAGATCGCCACACATGACCCAACGCGCCAGGATCTGACCCACCGCCTGGCAGAACCGTCTGCGCAGCACTGGTTCGGCACAGACGAGTTGGGGCGTGATATCTTTAGCCGCGTCATCTATGGAACGCGGGTTTCGCTGCCTTCATCCGCGTTTGTGGTGGCGGTCGTCGTGGTGATGGGGGCGGGGTTGGGCGCATTTGCCGGGTTCTTTGGCGGTTTGGTGGGCGCTGCCATCATGCGTGTTGCAGATGTCACCATGGCATTTCCGGGTTTGGTGCTGGCACTGGCAATCGCCTCGCTTTTGGGTCCCAGCCTGAACAACATGCTGATCGCCGCGTGTGCCGTGTTGTGGCCGCTTTACGCGCGTCTGATGCGTTCACAGGTCCTGGTGGTTCGCAATCAGGATTACGTGCTGGCAGCGCGCGCAAGCGGCATGCGCGAAAGCGCAATCCTGTGGCATCACGTGCTGCCGAATGCCATCACACCCATTCTGACCATTGCGGCGATGGAAATCGGCGGTGTGCTGCTGCTGCTTTCTGCCCTCAGCTTCTTTGGTCTTGGTGTGGATGTCAATACGCCAGAGTGGGGTGCGATGATCGCCGCCGGTCAGAAGAAATTCCTGAACTGGTGGCTGGCAGCGTTTCCGGGGGCAGCAGTCTTTATTGTCATTCTGGCCTTCAACCTGATGAGTGAGGGCATCCGCAACATCATTGATCCATACAAGCGCTGAGGCGGGAGACATCCTTATGCAGTATCAGATGTACATCGACGGGCAGTGGCGCGAAGCATTGGATGGTGGCGTTTGGGAGGTGATTAACCCGGCGACAGAGACGCGTGTCGCGACTGTTCCATTCGGTAACGCGTCCGACATTGACCCGGCGGTACGTGCGGCAGCCAGGGCACAGCCGGGGTGGGCTGCCTTGTCTCCCTATGACCGGGCCGAAATTCTGATGCGCACTGCGCACATGCTTTACACACGCAAAGATGATCTTGCCGCGATCATCACCCGAGAATGCGGCAAACCGATTCGGGAAGCGCGCGCAGAATGGAATGCCAGCGCCCAGCTTTTTGAATGGTTTGCAGAGGAGGGAAAGCGTGCTTATGGCCGGATAGTGCCAGCGCGCAGCACAGAAAAGCGCCTGTTTGTAACCCCTATGCCGCTCGGCGTGGTGGGGACAATCACCTCATGGAATTTCCCGGCCTTTCTTCAGGCACGCTACTGGGCAGCAGCGCTGGCTGCTGGCTGTACGATCGTTGGGCGGCCTTCAGAGCTGACGCCCATGAGCGCGATGGCGCTCGTCAACATTCTGGCAGAAGCAGGGATACCGCCCGGCGTTGTCAACCTCGTCAATGGTGACCCCGTTACCATGGGCGAGGCTCTGGTAAAGCACCCGCTGGTGAACAAAGTGTGCTTTACCGGATCAAAACGCGTGGGGCAAATTCTGATGCGTCATGCTGCCGAGGCGCTGCGCAAGCTCTCTCTGGAATTAGGCGGCAGTGCGCCCGTCATCATCTATGAAGACAGTGACCTGGAACTGGCCGCACGCGCTTCTGTGGAAGTCAAATTTCGTAACAACGGTCAGGTGTGTATTTCTCCCGCGCGTTTCTTTGTACACCAACCTGTTTATGAAGATTACCTCGAGGCGGTGCAGTCCCATGTGCGTCAACTGGTCATCGGTGATGCGATTGAGGAGCATGTGACCAATGGCCCGATGGTGACGGCGGCGGGTCTCCAGAAAGTAGAACGGTTTGTGCGGGACGGGCTGGAAAAAGGCGCGATGCTGGTACATGGAGGAAAACGCCCTGCGCACCTGGCCAAAGGCTACTTCTTTGAGCCGACGATTCTCACCAACATTCAGGAGTCCATGCTGCTGGCCAGTGACGAGGTATTCGGCCCGGTGATGCCCATTCGTGCATTCAGGACGGCAGACGAAGCCATCAGTATGGCCAACAGCACGCCTTATGGTCTGGCCGGTTATGTATTCACCCGCGATCTTGCCACAGCGACCCACACTTACGAAGGGCTGCGGTTCGGTGTTGTTGGTGTGAACGACCTGCTGCCCACTGCTGCCAACGCGCCATTCGGCGGCATGAAAGAGAGCGGTTTTGGGCGAGAAATGGGTATGGAAGGACTGCATGAATACCTGGAGACCAAATTTGTATCGATCCGACTGTGACGGGCGCTATTGCTGATGCGCGGTCTGGCGGTGACTGCGGGGTGCTTCAAACCTAAACCGTTGACAGATTGGAGAGATGTTCTAAAAGGTACCCGGAGCCAGTGTTTCACCTTTGATGCCTGGCTCTCCGGCTTCCGGATGGGGGTTTTCGGGGCAAGCGCGAATGCTTACCGCTTAGGTGGGGAGTACCCACTTTCGTGTCCAACTTTTTGGGGGTCGCTACTTACCATTCCCGCCAGTCTCCGGTGGACTGCACCCACATGGAAAATTCCGGCGGCGCGCTAAAAAGCCGAGAGAAGGCTTCCTGTAGCTGCGGATTTTGATAGTAGGTGGTCATCCCTTCCAGATTCACCCACACATCGATCGCCAGAAATTCCAATGACTCCGGTTCTCCTGGAGGGGTGAGCCGGAAGTACACTTCGTGGCTCAGATCTCCTGCCTGGCGTGCATCCGCCAGCGCACTGCCAACAATCTCGTTATGCAATCTCATCGCTTCCTCGCGCGAATTGACCATACCGCGCACCATCACCACATAGCGATCATTCTCGCCAAAACGCGGTTGGAAGTGGTAGGTATAGAATCCTTCCGCTGGTGTCCAGACAGTTGCATCGCGGTTAGTGAAAATGCGGTCTGCACTCGCCTGAACATCTGGATTAGAAAAGAACTGGTTGATACCCTCTGGATTTGTCCACAAATCCATAGAATTTAGCGCATTCCCCACCCGGCTGAAGCCGGGTGGGGAATGCGCCTTGCCTCCTTAACTCAGATGTGCTACAAGTCGTTTACTATGAATGAACGAACACGGCACGCACAGTACAGCATCAACTACCACCTCGTCTGGACGCCAAAGTTTCGGCGTTCGGTGCTTGGTGGTGCGGTCGGTGTGCGTCTTGCGGAAATGCTTCACGAGGAAGTCGCAAAGCTTGGCGGCTCGGTGCTGGAACTCGTTGTTGAGCCCGACCACGTTCACCTGTTTGCGTCGTTTTCGCCCACCCTGGCGATCCAGCAGATTATGTTTCGCCTGAAGGGGGCAACAGCCTACCGACTGCGGAAAGAGTTCCCCGGCCTGAAAAGCCGCCTGCCATCGCTGTGGACGCGCTCGTACTACGTCGGCACGGCAGGGCACGTCAGTGCGGAAACGATACGACGCTACATCGACGAACAGAAGGGGCAGTAGGCGATGATACGCACCTACGAATACCGCCTCTACCCCCGTCGCGCCGAACGTCAGCGACTTGACCTGCTGCTGGAACAGTGCCGCGAGGTCTACAACGCCGCGCTCAACGAGTGTCGCAACGCCTGGGAAACGCAGCGCAAAAGCGTGAAAGCGCTGGAACAGTGGCCGTACTTGCGCGCGTGGCGCAAACAGCCTGGTATCCTGCTGAACGCCAGCAGCTTGCAGCACCTCTTGCGGCGGCTGGACAAAGCGTACGCCGCGTTCTTTCGGCGGGTGAAAGCGGGTGAGACGCCCGGCCACCCACGCTACAAGTCGGCACAGCGCTTCAACAGCCTCGAATACACCTACGGCGACGGTTGCAAGTTCACACCAGCCACCCAAACGACAGCCGTGTTCTACGTGCAGAACGTCGGCAGCCTGAAGGTGAAGTTTCACCGCCCGCTGCCCACCGAGTCGCGAATCAAGCATGTTATCCTTAAGCGGAAGTGTGGCCGCTGGTACGTCTACCTGATGCTTGACATGCCGGATATTCCGTTCGTCCCCAACGGACTGCCCGAAGTCGGCATCGACATGGGGCTGCATCACCTGCTGGCGCTCAGTGACGGGACAATTATCGACAACCCGCGCTGGTTCAGAACCTGGCAGGCGCGGCTTCG
>CAZQIJ010000010.1:0-12267 GCA_964592955.1 uncultured Anaerolineaceae bacterium | reverse complement strand
CAGCCAGCGCCGAGACTTCTACAACAAACTCGCCTTCACGCTGGCGCGCACCTATGGCCTGCTGGCGCTCGAAGATTTGAACCTCCGGTTCATGCTCCGCAACCGACACCTTGCCCTCAGCGCGCACGACGCAGGGTTGGGCTTCTTCCAGGACAGATTGGCGTGTGAAGCGGCAGAAGCTGGCGCGCACATCGTCCTGGTGAACCCGGCCTACACGTCGCAGGCGTGCAGCGGATGCGGGGTGCTGGTTGAAAAAGACCTGAGTGTTCGTGTGCATGTCTGTCCTGATTGCCACCTGGAACTTGACCGGGACGTGAACGCCGCCCGCAACATCCTGTATCGCGCGTTCGAATCGGCGGGGACTCCGCCGTCAGGCGTTAACGCCGGCCAGTAGGCCGAACGTAGCCTGAGAAGCTCCCCGCTTCAGCGGGGAGAGTGGTCACAAACAGAACCTCGCCAGCACCCTCGGACGGGGTCTCAAGCGGCAGATAGACGATGTGGCTTATATCGCCTAAAGCGCGCGCCCCCGCGATCGCTTCTTCACTACCAGCCGATTCGTTGTGAATTGTAGCTGCATCAGCTCTAGTGCTCGCAGCGAGGGTTCCTCGAACTGTCAGCAAAAATACAGGTAATGACCGGGACATTTCTTCCTCCTGTGCTATCGTAACGGTTGAACCTGCTCCCAGAAACACGTTCGTAAGGATCAGGATCAAAATCAGGGCTACAGCATTGCGTTTCATTGCGTTTTCTTCCTTTCCTGGAAATTGTGTTCAACATGATTTGCAGCAAACTGAGCAAACGTTCGTTCCGGTGTAAGGCGTCGTTGCAAGTTTTACATTACCACTACATAACTTCACCCTTTCTCCTGTCTTGCGCATCGATGCTCCGTAACCCGGATGTGCGCCCAGGAAGACGAATTCACTGTCAGCACAACAGGCTACGGTTAAAGAACGAATGCCGGGCCCCAGATTCATCGCTGTTGAAGTCTTAGGATTCTCCGAAGGTGGATTGAACATCACCAGCGGATGATCCTCCCCGATGCCAAGCGCCTCGATCGCCTCACAAATTGCGTCCATCACATCCGGCTGATAGCCGTTGTAGTGAAACTGGCGTAAATGCGCGAAGTCGCCGCGCTGGATGAGCAGCGTTGCTGTTCGTTTTGGGGTGATCTACTACGGTTTACTTCGTTCCGAACATCAGCAGTAGTAGGTAGCCGTTTCCCTGATATATCGATGCGAGAGGGTGAAGGATCTACCTCGCGCACGTTTTTACATCGTCAAACAAAAATCCCGCCATAATCGGCGGGATGAATACCCGTTACCTGACACAGATCAGTCAGCCGCAGCGTGCCATGCCGTCCATGACCGCAGGGGCACAACCCTCTCTGCCAGAATGGGTCAAACAGCTTGGTTCGAAAGTTTAGTGCAGCGTAGCTGGGCAGAGAAAGATGGCAGTTCACAGTACCGGCCACTGCCAAGAGCAGCGTAACCGAAGTGCAGCCCCGCCCAACCCGTCGGACGTTCAGCGCGGAGTACCAGCGGCGGAACTGGGCGCGCTGCGCATCGTTGACGCGCTGCCAAGTGCGTCTCGCTGCAATTTATAGAAGCAGGTCCTGACTGTTTGGGAGGGAGGGAAGTATGCGGCAGCATTTGCCAGGAGCACCCCGTCCGCAACACAACCAGCCGCGTTCAGGTACTTGCGCATCCTGGCTTCTGGGGTGCGTTTATAGGGCAGCAGCGGCTAACCTGTTCTCATTGTTATTCCGTCAAGTCGGTGGGGTAACATTATAACGTTTGCGTGTGTCTATGTTTCCCACTCGACCCAAGTAGTCACTTGCTTTACAACCACTTTCTCACGAGTCATAGGTGAGTATCCAGGGCTTCGCCCATATGGATGGCGCAGTCAGTGTTAAATCCGCATCAGGGTCGATCAGGAGGCGGCTGGAACGGCGATTGTAGGTCACATAAGCCTCAACGCGCACCTCGACATCCGCGTAACCCTGCGTGCGGAACTCGTCCTCAATAAAATGAGCGAACTCCAGTATCATATCCGGCTGAAACGACATCTGTTTCGCCTGTGTGACCGTCAGGTAATGATCCGGGTCGATTGTCCAGCGCTGAGCGCTGACCGGATCGCGCACGAAGAAGGTGGTGTATCCTGCCGATTCGACCAGCATCACACGCCATGAAAAGCGAAAGCCTTCCTGTGTCCAGTTGGTATCACCGGGATAAAGAACATGCCGAAAGGGCACAAGCGCCTGAATCGCGAAGTAGACAACAAACCCCGCCAGGATTACGCGGTGGGTTCTGGGTGTCTCGCCCGGCGAGCCTGGACTGTGGGCTGGCAACCATACCGGCAGGAAGCGCGCTGCCCGGCGAACCAGCCCATACACCTGCCGAACATCCTGCGCATCGAAGAATACTAACGTACACGCGATCATCACCCACGGGAACATGCCGATATTAAACAGCAGCCCGGTGATGGTGTGGAAGCCGATGACGACAATGTATGCGAACGGACGCGTCCGCCGCAGTGACAGCCAGAACGGGATCGTCAGGTCGAAGATCGCACCTGCCCAACTCATGGCGAAAGCCGCCCACGGCTGCACGAACAAAGCACCCAGCAGCGGAAACGAGGCATGGGCTGGCAGCCAGATTCGCAGCGGAAGCGCGTGAAACAGCCAATCTGGGTTGAGCTTCGCTACCCCGGCGAAGACGTACACCAGACCCAACTGCAACCGCACCGCCGTGATCGTCCAGCGAGGGACAAATGACGAACGGATGCCGGGACGCAGGCGAGCATCCAGCGAGAACGCGCTGTTGAGCGGTAGAAAGATCAGCAGGAAACTCAGGATCGAGATGAAGTAATAGTGATTCAGGTACAGCGCTTTATCAAGGAGTTCAACATAGGTAAACAGCACAAAGAACGTGATGATGCTCACGCGGTAGAATAACCCCGCCGTGATCAACAGCGTCATGAGCGCCATGCCAGCAAAAATCGCATGCATCACCACGGGCGAGGCGACCTGTACCCACGCGAATCCAAGATAGTGAAAATGAAATTGCGGCTGCAGGTAAAGCGTTTCGATCCAGTTGCTGCCGACGAAACGCACCACCCCCGCAAACATCAGCAGCCCGAACGCGATCCGAAAGATAACGAGCGGAACGATACTGGTGGGGGCAAGCAGCCAAGCGCCCACTGCCCCCACCCGGAATCCATCACGCTGTGCCGGGGCATTCACCCCGGCGGCAGCGTTGTTAAAATCGGCCTTAGTCGCCATCGTTGTCGCTGAACACCAGTTCAATCGCCAGCCCGCTCGCCATATCCGCCTTAACGTAACGCACAAGCGTGCGCACCTCTTCGTAGATGGCGTATACGCGGTCGTAGTCGCTTACGATCAGATCTTCGAGTGGCGCGTTCAGGCCCTGCAGTTGTTCAATAATCAGATCGATCTGGCCGTTGATCACCGTAGCGAGCGATTCGCCTTCGAACTGTACATCCACGACGGTGATGAGGTCGTCATAACCGATACCGACACCATCATAACCTTCGCCGTTGAAGACGAATCGAAGCCCTTCCAACTGGGCGATCACGACCGGAATCGCGTAATCTGCGCGCGTGAATTCGACCAGATCCGGGCGCGCATTCCCGCCGGAAGACGTACCAAGCGCATAGCCCAGCTTCATCGTCACGATGTTTTCGATTGTATCAATCAACTTGTTGGTCAGATCGCGCAGTTCCATTTCGCGAACGCGTGACATCTGCTCGATCAAAAGTCCTTCATTGGGGTCAAACGGGTCTGCCAGATACGCCTGACGCATCGCATCCCACCCGCTGAAGTATGCCTGCGCAACGCTGTAAACGTCTTCGGCGGCGGCAACGGCGTACTGCATGCGCTGTGCAGCGCGGTCACCGGTCGTCAGGCTGTCCAGCGCAGCCTGTTGATTACCTGTTTCGCTGAAGATCAGATATTCGATAACGGGTAAACCTTTGCTCGTTGACCCGACTGCTGAGACAAAGGTCTGGTCAATCGCGTCTATGTCTGCGATAAAGCCTTCCACGAATTCGACGTTAAC
Organism: uncultured Anaerolineaceae bacterium; assembly: GCA_964592955.1. Taxonomy (GTDB): domain Bacteria; phylum Chloroflexota; class Anaerolineae; order Aggregatilineales; family Phototrophicaceae; genus CAZQIJ01. Next base: position 8,191 of record CAZQIJ010000010.1, on the reverse strand, counting down.
CGGCGTCTTGCTGATCTGGTTGCGCCACACGGCAGACTGATCATAGCCGACGATGTCTGCGCGATACCAGGCAGAAGTCGTTTGCCGCCATGTCTCCTGGAAAGCCGCCAGCGTTTCCAACGACGGCGATGCAGCGAAGGTTTGCGCTGCGTCGCGCAGCAGTGCGGCCTGGTCAACAAACGCCTCCTGGAGCATCACGATGGAGTCCGCAGTGATATTTTCGACAATCAACCAGCGTTCATCGCTGCTGGCGACACCGGTTTCAGGGCTTAGGGGGGCTTGTGGTTCTTCTTCCTGACTCAGCAGGATGTTGGGGACCCCACTGCCTAGCAACAGAACGGCGATGACAACCGGGATCATGATTCGTAAACGTGATATGATCAATTTGGGTTCTCCGTTTTCCTCACTACCTGCACTACAATGATTTCAGAAACGCGATGAGCGCCGCCCGATCTTCAGCAGAGAGCGCCAGGAACCGCCGCTGCGATTCCGCCGCTTCGCCGCCATGCCATAGAATTGCTTCGGTTAAGTTGCGGGCGCGTCCATCGTGCAAATAACGGGTATGCTCGTTAACTGTCTCAAACAATCCGATTCCCCACAGTGGCGGTGTGCGCCATTCGCTGCCCGTTGCCTGAAAATCCGGTCTGCCGTCTGCCAGTCCTTCGCCCATGTCGTGAAGCAGCAGATCGGTGTACGGGTGAATCACCTGATTGGATAACGCAGGTACGACGGGGTGGATCCCCGTAACCAGCTCAGCGGTGTGACAGGCTTTGCACTGCGTTTCTTCGAACAGCCGAGCGCCATCGCGCACGATTGGAGCATCCCAATCACGCTGCGCAGGTACAGCGAGCGAACTCGCGTACAGCACCACTTTAAGCAGATCGTCGTCGCTGAGTTCTGGCTCGCCACCGTTGATCGTGCCAGCGCAGACGGTTTGTGCAGGTGTGCAGTTACTCGACGAGATCAACCCGGTGGTGATGCCGATATCCCCGTTGAATGCCTCTGCAACCTGATCGAATACGCCAGGGTTTTGCGCCTTCCAGCCTATGCGCCCCATCACCGTCCGCCCATTTAACCGGTCCCAGACGTAATTCGGACGTCCGCTGATCCCGTCGCGGTTCGCGTCGTTTGGGTCTGCGAGCAAGAGCAGCGTCGCTTCTGGTACTGCCTCCAGCAGGCCCAGGCCGATCATCTGCGTGGCCACGCGTGGGGAAATCATCAATTCCGGGTGCGGGTCGCCATAGCGAAAGTTCTCTACACGATACGTCGGCTGCATCAGTGTGTAGGGCGTGCCGTCGTCAAACGTCCCGGTGATTTCGGTGTAGGTCAGCACAATATCCACTTCTGGCTCAACCCCGGCAATTGCATCGTCATGGAACTGACCGCCGTAAACCGGATCTGGCAGGTTTTCTCCGATCAGGCTTCGTTCAGGGATACTGATGCGCAGGATCAAACCGGTTGGTGCTTCGCCATCGAAATCCGGCGCGCGCCCACGTCCATCCTTGAAGTGGCAGCCGGCGCACGAGGTCGCGTTGAACAACGGGCCTAAACCATCGCGGGCGAGCGTCGATGCTGGGGCAGTCACCCAGTTCTGATTGAAGAACGAGTTGCCGACGAAAAAGAACAGTTCCTGTTCCCGCTCCAAACCGGGCGCGGGTTGGCTGAACGCGTTCGGGGTTTGGTCAAAGATTGTGGTCTGGCCGCCGAGTAGTTCAGGACGCGGTGGGGGGCCGTCGCCCTGCGCTTGTGACTGGAACACCACCAGTGATCCAGCCACAAGCAGAACCAACCCGACCAGCAAGGTGGATTTCGGTGTAAGGCCGCGTTTTAGGGTCGGACGATTCATGACATCACCTAGGCGGGGAGCGCCGTATTGATCGAAATATCCATCGCAATCGCGATCTCAGCGAACAGATCGCCCATGTCTTGCAGCGAAAACACCGCGTCCAGCACCGCAGGGCGGCTGGTCGGCATAATGATTGCCTGATCGAACGGCACGCTGATCGCGTTGACCTGCGCATCGACCGTTTCCATCAGCGTGACCATAGTGTCATTTAACGCCGGATCGACCAACATGACGACGGCATCAAAGCCGGTGCCGCTGATGACCGTGCCGTCGATGCGCGTGTAGGTACCGAAGTACACGTTCTGAATGCCGATGAAGTTATTGATGATGTCGCGGTGGGTGTTGTCGCTGAAGCACGAGTGCTCGTCTTCCTGATCCTGATTGTCGTATGCGGTGAACATTCGTTCGCCAGAAAGCTCTGATTTGGACAGCACACCCATGCCGGTGAGTATACGCTGAATGGCGTCATCCGCTTCCAAGGCCAGGAATTCCGTGCGATAATTCTCATCACCTGTGGGATCCCATTCGGCGGTAACTTCGCCCAGGTGCTGCACCAGCAACTCGGCAGCGATTGCCAGATACCGGGCGCGGCGATCCGCGTTGGGCGCAGTCGTGTAATCGGTGTAGGGACGATCTCCCGCGCCGTCCCGCGACAAATCCTGCCCCCAAAGCAGGAACTCGATGGCATGGAAGCCCGTCGCGATGTTTTCTTCTGCGCCCTGTTCGTTCAGTTCAACCAGCAAATCGGCGGTGATCTCTGGGTACTCATCCAGATTGTTGATGACGCCGCCTTCAGGATTGCCTTCTACATAGTCGATGTAGACCTCATCGAGCGGCCAGGCGTTGATCAAGCCTTCTGGACCGTCTTCGTCGTCAATGGGGCCGCCATAAAAGCGATAAGTCTCAGTCTGACCGTAGGGTTCACGCGCCGCAAGCCAGGCGGTGCGCGCATCTTCCAGCGTTTCTTCGGTTGGGTTATCGATGAAGTCTGTGATTGCAGCTTCAAGGGCTGTAACCTGAGTCAACGTGTCGTCATAGCTGGCGAATACAATTTCTGCATACGTCTCAATAAACGCAGTTTTGGCGGCATCAAGATCATCCTGCGCCACACCGACGATGGTTGTCGAAAGTATGACAACACACATCAAGATTGCACTCACTGTCCGAGTCATGGTTTCTCCTCTTCTTGAGATCTGATACGCTATACCATAGCGGTTAGGCCAGATACGGTCTACAAAGTGCGTTAAACGTCCGCTTCAGGCAGGTTTTGCAGGTTGTAATCAATCGGTGAAGATTTCATCTGTTCTTGATGAGTTCTTCGCGCTGGCTTAATTAGAAAATTACTGATTTGCCAGCGCTTCTGGCGCAGCCATTAGCTGCCAGACGATATGGGGAAAACATGCTGAACCTCTCCACCGTGTGTTCCTGGTCAAACCTCGTGCGAACTGGCGACATCATAAGCGATGCCAAACCCTGTAGTCTACGAAGCGGGTTAACTGCAAAACGACCGGTTGGAATGCAGAGACTTAGCCTTGGTTGTAAAGCAGTGATGCAGTGCAGTAAATTGCAGACAGCGCAGCCCAGCGCATTTTCGGCAATGGTGGTTAACTGCTGAGTTGCATCCCAGGGGTGAGTGGTTGTGCGAACCAAACTCCTGGATCGCATGTCGTTTGCACCAGCATGATGGCTTTTGCCAGTTCATGACCGACGATGCGGTGTTCGCTCTCTAACTGAAGCTGGATCGGGCCCTGAAATGGCGCTTTGTGGTGTAAACTCAGCCGAACATCAGGTTTGAGCCCGAATTGTCGCAGGTACTACAGAACTGCCGCGACCGCCTGCCTGATTCCGGCGTAGCACGCGCCCATGCCCTGGACCCCTGGCGTTAAGGTCCCATTAATCATTTGAACCGGGTGTTGCATTCTCTGTTGATATTTGGTATCAATTGTGACGGTACCCGATACAGAGTCTCAATTAGCCAGGAGAATACCATGCGTCAGCGTATTCCGTTTGTTTTTTCACTTCTTGTCCTACTGATTGGTATCGTCCCGGTTGCGTATACCCAGGAAGGTCGCTTGCAGATTGTCGCCAGTAACAGCATTCTGGCCGATGTTGTGCGCAATGTGGTCGGCGATGCAGCGGACGTCACCAGCACGATGCCCATCGGTGCAGACCCTCACAGTTTTGAACCCGTCCCCAGTGACCTGGTCGCCCTCGCAGAAGCCGATATCGTATTCATTAATGGGGCGCTCTTTGAAGAACAGCTGCTGGAAGCGATTGAAAATGCAGACGACGCGATGAATATCGTCGTTGCATCTTCCTGCGTCCGCATCATCCCGTTTGACGCGGCTGCTCACAGCCATGACGAGCACGAACACGAGGAACATGAACACGAGGAAGACGCTGATGCGGTCGAGGCTACGGAGGAAGCGGCGGCAGGCGGCGCAGGCATGAGCGCCCTCGCCATGCTTTGTGAAACGCATTACGCGGAAATGGCAGCAATCCATGAAGCCGGTCATGACCACGAAGCGCACGCAGACGAGGAACATGCAGATGCGGCGGACGCTGCGGCGGAAGCCACAGAAGAAGCTGAAATGCACGAACACGAGCACAGTCACGGCAGCGACGTTGAAACCCTCGGCGCGCTCCATGCCATCGATTGCAGCGCAGGTCACAATCATGACGGCGAAGCAGAACACGAAGAAGACGCGGAACATGCGCACGTGCATGGTGAGGGCAGTTGTGATCCGCACGTGTGGACGGAACCACACAATGTGATGTACTGGACCATGCTTATTCGTGATACCCTGATTGAACTTGACCCCGCCAACGCCGAAACCTACGCTGCAAATGCAGGCGCGTACCTTGAAACACTGGATGCGCTTGCCCACGACTTTGTGATGCCCATGGTAGAAACTGTCCCGGAAGAGAATCGCATCCTGGTCACAAATCATGAAACCCTGGGATACTTCGCGGCGCGTTATGGTTTTGAAATGGTAGGGGCGGTTATTCCGCAGGGCACTACGGCTGCAGAACCCAGCGCTTCCGACATCGCGGCACTGATTGACCAGATCCGTGAAGTCGGTGCGCCTGCTATCTTCGCCGAAAACACGGTGAATTCCAGTGTTGCCCAGCAGATTGCGGACGAAACCGGCATCACGATTGCACTCCTTTACAGCGATTCATTGAGTGAGGCAGACGGCCCCGCAAGTACCTATCTTGACTATGTGCGCTACAATGTCACCACCATCGTAGAAGCCCTCGGTGGCGGAATGTAAACAATCTCTTAACGGAGTCTGGCTTGTATTTTACAGACCAACTGGTGATACTGTATGAGCCACAGTATCACCAGTTGGCTATTGAGGTTCTATGAATAACTCCTCGGCTTCAAAGCTGGGCGTGGCGTTGGAAGTATCCGGGTTAAGTGCCGGGTACCCCGGCGACACGCGTGCCATTGACAACTTACAGTTCACCGTGAACGCTGGCGAACGTATTGCATTGGTTGGGCCCAATGGTGCTGGCAAGACGACTCTGTTCAAAGCTATCGCGGGTTTAATTCCGTTTACAAGTGGCGAAATCTCTGTCTATGGCGAAAACTGCCGCAGCAGCCATACCTTTGTTGGGTACGTTCCGCAGAACAGTGAGATTGACTGGAATTTCCCCGTCATCGTCGCAGATGTCGTCATGATGGGACGGGCACGCCATAATCGTTGGCTGCCCTGGGCGCGGTCTGTGGATGTGGAACGGGTGCATGCTTTGCTCGATCAGTTGAGCTTAACCCCGTTGGCACACCGTCAGATCGGCGAACTGAGCGGGGGACAGCGGCGGCGTGTATTCATCGCGCGGGCACTGGCACAAGAGGCCAACATCCTCCTCATGGATGAACCCTTCAACGGTGTGGACGGTACCGCAGAGAACGAAATCATGAGCACGCTCGATGTGCTGACGGAACAAGGCATAACGATTTTGCTGGCGACTCATGATATGGGACGCGCCGCCCGCGATTTCAACCGTATCCTGCTCCTCAAACGACGATTGATCGCCTATGGCACGCCAGATGAAGTCATGCAGCCAGAGATCTTGCAGCAAGCCTACAGTGGTGCCTTACGCGTTTTTAACAGGGGTTATGAGACGATCTTTATTGCCGATGAGCACGGAGCAGGGAACTAGCCGAAAATGGATGTGATAATCGCGTTCTTTTCTGAACCCCTCAACTACAGTTTCATCCAGCGGGGCTTGCTCGCACTGGTGCTCATTGGCGGCGTGAGTGCGGTAATTGGGTGCTTTGTGGTGGTTCGGGAGCTGTCTTTCTTCGGGGATGCCCTTGCCCACACCGTTCTGCCGGGTGTGGCCCTGTCCTATACGCTGAGTGGGGGCGTCGTTGGCGCGAATCTGTTTATTGGGGGGCTGGGCGCGGGGGTGGTCTCGGCGCTGTTGATCGCGTTCCTGACCCGCAACGAACGCCTGAAAGAGGACACCGCCATCGGTTTGGTGTTCGTGACGATGTTTGCGCTTGGTGTGGCGATCATCAGCACACAAGGCAGTTACAGCCTGGACCTGGCACATATTCTGTTTGGCAGCATCAATGGTATCAGCCAGGGCGATCTCGTGATTATGGCGGTGATGGGAGCCTTCGTCCTGGTTGTTGTTCTGATCTTCTACAAGCAGTTTCTCATCATTAGTTTCGACCTGACCTTAGCCTATACATTAAAGCTTCCTGTAGAGTTCCTGCGCGTACTGCTGCTGTTGCTCATCACGGTAACCATTGTCACCAGCCTGCAGGCTGTTGGTATTGCCTTGATGCTGGCGCTGCTCATTGCCCCTCCTGCCACCGCCCGTTTGCTGGTGAAGCGCCTTCATTACATGATTTTCCTGGCCATGGGGATCGGCGTTGTCAGCGGGTTTGCCGGTTTCTATCTGTCATACTACCTGGACATACCATCCGGCGCTTCGATTGTGCTGACGATGAGCAGCATTTTTGCGATCACATTCATCTTAAAATCGCTCTTGAACAGGGCAAGAGTCTGGCGAGCAGCCTCCACCTTTGAACCCGATGAAGAGTCCTCAGCATCATTGCCGGTTCAAAGTCTGTAAGTAAAGGTAGAAACGTACAGGAAATTGTTGAAAGCGCACAAGGATTTTAAGGTTTCTTAAAACACATTTGTCTGCGCATTGTTATAATCTCCTCAATGACGCTAGGGGTCACGCGATCTGTGTTATGACGTTGGACCCGGCAAAAGAGGAGAGCGCATGGCGGAACAGATCTATGATGGCCGGGTACCATCCAAAAGCAAAACCACAGAGACCCGAAACTGGCTTGTGGTTGGGCTGATTGCTATCTTCTTCCTCGCGATACCGGTTGTCTTCCTGAGCTTAGATAACCCCCAGGCAAGCTTTTCTACATTCACGACGCGCTTTCTGGGCATCTTCATAGAAGCCGTCCCATTCCTTATCTTGGGGTCACTCGTTTCAGGCTTAATCGAGGTCTTTGTGAGCCGTGAAGCCCTGATTGCTTTTGTACCGCGCAATCGGTATCTGGCGGCGGTGGGTGGCACATTCCTGGGGATGATCTTCCCTGTTTGCGAGTGCGGGGTGGTGCCGGTTGCGCGCCGTCTCTTTAAGAAGGGGCTGCCGATTTCTGTTGGAGTCGCCTTCTTGCTGGCAGCACCGTTCATGAACCCCATCGTGTTTGCCAGCACCTACATCGCGTTCGGTTTTGGAAACATCTTCATTGGCCGCTTTCTGATTACGGCGGTCATCGCGTCTACAGTGGGCCTGCTTTTTGCTGCTTTTGCTAAACCAGAAGCTGTTTTCCAGCAAGAAGTTCTGGAGGAACACGTCCAGAACAGGATGGCCGATCTTCGCAAAGAGTCTGCGCTCCCGCGACACAACGCTCAACTGCTTCCAGGGATCATCAATGCCAGTCGTCATGCCGCCGGTGAATTTATGGAAATGGGGCGTTACCTGATCATTGGGTGCCTGCTGGCAGCCGCAATGCAGACGCTTGTACCACAGGAGACCCTGCTATCGATTGGTTCAGGACCCATTATCTCTGTCCTGGCTATGCAGGTGCTTGCCTTTATCCTTAGCGTATGCTCCACTGTAGACGCCTTCCTTGCGCTGGCATTCGTGAATACCTTCACAACAGGTTCTCTGCTGGCATTCCTCAGCTTTGGCCCGATGGTGGATATCAAGAGCACCATGATGTTCCTTGGTGTTTTCAAGCGACCTGTTGTGGCCATTCTCATCGTTGTTCCCTTCATCATGAGTTTTGTCATCGGCACTCTGATTAATCTAGTAGTCCACCAATGTTGATTTGACGGTTGATATCCAACGGTTCACACCCAT